>CP079859.1:3000000-3300000 GCA_019339365.1 Vibrio neptunius
ATATGACTGGTGCGCATTAACTAACCCTATCGATTAGAAAGGCATTTTCATGCCCGGTGGTAGTTGCATACCTCCAGTCACGCCAGCCATTTTTTCTTTCTGAGTTTCTTCAACACGACGAGCAGCATCGTTGAAAGCAGCAGCGATAAGGTCTTCTAACATTTCCTTGTCGTCTTCCATCAGACTTTCATCAATTTCAACGCGACGCACGCTGTGGCTGCCCGTGATAGTGACTTTTACTAGGCCTGCACCAGACTCACCTGTCACTTCCATATTTGCAATTTCTTCTTGAAGCTTTTGCATACGCTCTTGCATTTGCTGGGCTTGCTTCATCAAATTGCCCATACCGCCTTTACCAAACATGATTATCTCTCTGGTTATTTAGCCTATTTCGTTAATAAATGGGGTCGAAGTATGACTTTTCAACCCCAGAGTTAGATTGGTCGTACACTGTCTTTATCGAGTTCTGCAGCAAATCTTTGCTCAATGAACTGAACATGATTATCATTTTCTAAGCTCATAAACGCCTGTTGCAATCTTCCTTGATAAAGTTTTTCTCTCAGCTCTAAAGGTGTTTCTCCGCTATCGCCTATCTTAACAGTAAGATGGCAATCCTCACCAATAGCTCTGTTGACTGCCTCGAGTAACTCACTTTGCGCACGCTCAGTATTTAAATGCGCCTGCTGAGGCCTTAATGTCAGTGCGATTAATGAACCTTGTTTTTCATAATGGGAGTTCAGAGCCAATTGCTCAGTCAGCTTAGCCGTGTCCAGCTGACTAATCAGCTTTGCCCACTCATTTTTCCCTAGGCTCTCTTCTGCTAATTTTTGGGCCATTTCAGGTGTTTTCTCATGCTCCAACGCTTTTTTTATCTGAGTTGGAGTCAGTTCACTACCCTGTTTTTCGACTTGAGTTAAAGTCGGCTTCCACTGATAAGGTTCATTCTTAATCGGCTCAGGTGTCGCTACCGACTGCGAGTTTGACAATGGCGACACCGGCAGAGTTCCTGATTGTCGCTGAGCAACTCGGTCAAGAACAGATTCTGATTTTTTTGCTGATGTCGCGTTAGCCTTTTTTGGCGTATTTCCTTGATGGTTCCCTTTACGTTGAGAACGAAGCTGATGACGCAACCCACTCACAGGCGATGTAGGCTGGCCCTGTTGCACTGAAGGCGGAACCTGCTGCTCTTGAGACATAGATGGATCCGGTGTGTCATGCTGCAAAGGCTCGTAATCCATAGGCTCATGGCGATATTGCTCTGGCATGTAACCAGCCGGCGGTAACGCTTCTCGATCCTGCCGATGGGAAGGAGTCGGTACGACAGGCGACGTGGTACTGTGAGTCGTCGCACTAGAGAGAGGTTGAGAGACTGACGCTGGAGTCGTCAGCTCAGACTGAGTAACATCTGTCGAGATTGCTTGTGCATCAGGTTTCGCTGATGGCCTGAATGCCATCATTCTCAGCACAACCATCTCTAGACCAATGCGCTCTGAAGGCGCTAAAGGAAGATCTTGGCGACCTTTCAAAGCAATTTGATAGTACAGCTGAACATCTTGAGGCGCTAAAGCACGACTCAAAAGCTCTACTTTTTTCTGCGTCAGGCTGTGCCTTGTCCAAGGTTGCAGGCAGTGCCTGATACATGGCGAGACGATGCAACTGAGTCGCAAGCTGTTGGAGCAGCCCATCCCATTCAACGCCGTTTTGCGCTAAGGCAGATAAACGGTCCATCGCCACCTGAGGTTGCTTTGAGCTGATCGCCTCAAGCAAATGCAACGCCTGGTCGGTATCCAGTGTGCCCAACATGTGTGCCACACTGTCAGTAAGTACTTGTCCGTTACCTAATGCAATGGCCTGATCACTTAAGCTCAATGCATCACGCATACTACCATCAGCAGCGTGTGCTATCATTCCAAGCGCTCGCGGCTCAGAGGAAACTTGCTCATGTTTTAAAATATGATCCAACTGTTCATGGATACTATCAACACTGATTGGCTTGAGATGAAACTGCAAACAACGGGATAAAATGGTAACAGGTAGCTTTTGCGGATCAGTCGTCGCCAGAAGGAATTTAACATACTCAGGCGGCTCTTCGAGTGTTTTAAGTAATGCGTTAAAACTGTGGCGCGAGAGCATGTGGACTTCATCGATTAGATAAACCTTAAATCGACCACGTGCAGGCTTATATTGCACGTTATCCAGCAATTCACGAGTATCTTCAACTTTAGTGCGTGACGCAGCATCGATTTCCAATAGGTCGACAAAACGGCCTTCATCGATTTCTTTACAAGTAGCACAAGTACCACAAGGCGTCGCTGTGATTCCTGTTTCACAATTCAGCCCTTTTGCAAACAATCGACCTATCGTCGTTTTCCCAACACCACGTGTACCGCTAAACAAGTAGGCATGATGGAGCCGGTTCTGGGCTAAAGCATTTTCCAATGCTGTCAAAACATGGCTTTGCCCTACCACTTCATTGAAGTTAGTAGGTCGCCACTTTCGAGCTAAAGCAAGATAACTCATGAATATATCCGATTAATGGCCGTCAAATTCACAGATACTGTATACGTCGAGGCCTAAACCTTCTAGACGCTTGTCGCCACCAATCTCTGGAAGATTGATAACAAATGCAGCATGTTCCACAGCGCCACCCAACTGACGAATCAGTTTCGTTGTCGCTTCAATAGTGCCACCAGTAGCCAAAAGATCATCAACAACCAACACTTTGTCACCTTCCGAAATCGCGTCAGTGTGGATTTCCAGTGTGTCAGTGCCGTACTCGAGCTCATAAGATTGAGCAACGGTCTCACGTGGCAATTTACCCGGCTTACGCACAGGAACAAAACCTAGTCCTAGCTCAAGTGCAAGCGGAGCCCCGAAGAGAAAACCACGCGCTTCTGTACCTACAATTTTGGTGAAACCCATGTCCTTGTATTTTTCAACTAATAGTTGGATCGTCGCTTGGTAAGCAGGAGCGTCTTCCATCAAGCTGGTCACGTCACGAAATAGAATGCCTGGCTTTGGATAATCTGGAATACTTTTGATGCTGGATTTGATCAGTGAGATTGTTTCAGTTGTCATAACTCGTTTCTTAGATTGGCTAAGCGTGTACCTATCGTGTCATTATGTGGTGACGCTAGCGGGGTTCTCTGCACATTTGGGTCATCAACCGCTGACTTAAATGATCTGTGCCTACAATTATAAACGCCCACTCTGAAGAGCGGGCAAACTTTACTGCAATCTTAGTGATTTTCTTGCTTGTCAGCAAGGCGCTCAATCACTGGTAAACGAATAAACCAAGTCAATAAGATGATCAGCATGACCACCAGCATAATCTTTAACCAAAAGTGGGGAACAACCCAAATAGAAAAGGTAAAGCTCGCGACCATGCAAATGGCTCCACGTGTTTTTACTTTGCTGGTTACTGCACCATGCTGATGCCAATTGTCTAAGATGGGCCCAAACGTTTTGTGCTCATGCAACCAACGATGGAAGGTTGGGCTACTGCGCATAAAACACGCACTGGCAAGAAGAATAAATGGCGTCGTTGGGAGAAGAGGGAGGAATATGCCCAGAAAGCCCAGGCACAAACTTAAGCTACCGACAATATTTAAACCAAGTCTTTGAATACTGATGGTAAGCTCCGAGAAATCAATTAGAAACCCGCGTATCCATTCATTACACGAATCCAAGTTAACGTGGCTGGTAGTGTAGGGATCAGTAGCACTGCAATAAAACCTAGAAAGTAGAAAATATTGTAAGGTTCTTTGAAATCTTTGTCTGCCATGGGATTACTTCTCTAATGTAGTGACGACTTTCCGACCACGAGTTAAACTTTCGTTAAAACATTGGGTCATTTTTGTTTTGGCGGACTATACCCTAATACCTTGCACATAAACACCGAATAAAAAAATGGTTATTCCACTATTCTACTCAATGCCAAAGGAGCGCTTACGCACTCCCTCCGCGGAAAATATCTAAGCTGAAACTACTTGAACCCAAGCAGCTTAAAGTTAACTGGCAAGCAGACTGTATTGGCAAATCAGTGGTAATGAAGTTCTTCGCACAACTATCCCCTAGCCTGACACCCGCCGGGATGTGCTGCGAAAAATAGCCATTAGACCACTGGGCATCTAATCCGGCAGGTAAAATAGATAGTGTTCCTTCAGACACATCAGCTAATCCAAACAAGGCACGTACAGGACTCGCACATTCGGAACATGTCACCCCTTTTTCAAGGAGGTCGGCAATGTCTTTCAGATCCGCGTTGAAACACTTCAGATTTCTTAAGTAATCATGGAACAACGCGCGTACCAGCAGAGTCGTCGCTGCACCATGCTGCCCTTCGCTCGCTGAGTCAACAAGATAAAACGCAAACTGGCCATTCATAAGCCAAGCATAATCAAACACTAGAGGCATAACATCTGTGGACTGCAATAAGCGGTAACTGCACTTCCAATCCCCCTGAGAGGTATCCTTATCAGGTAGCAAAGCATGAAGTAAATCTTTCGCAGCAATGGGATTGTCTTCGAGATATTCGAGGTGCCAATGTAACTCTTGTTCCTCTGGCATATCACCACTGTCTACACGAAACCATTGGCTGGCAAAATCACGCTGATCAGAAAGATGGTTATCTGAATCGTCGAGTGTGTTTTCGATTGCACTCGCAAGATGCTCATGATTTGCAATTGGCTTTGGTAAAAAATCCTTAATACCAAAACGTAGCGCTTTTGCTACATCTGACATTTCATCGGTTGCAGACACAACGATCAACGGGAGCGATGGGTACTCTAAACTCACCTCTTCCACAAACTCTATACCATCCAACACTGGCATCGATAGATCGCACAATATGATATCTGGCTCAGCATCTCTGAGCTTTTTGAGACCTTCTAAGCCATTTTCAGCTTCAACTATTTGATAACCTTGAGCTTCGAGAAACCCGCTGGTAATCTTACGAAAAACAGGATCATCATCGACTAGCATAATCCGTTTTGGGCTGGCAGCCAGCTGAACTGAGGGCTTTGTCGCCACTTCGTATGTTTTATGCATAAACCTTCGCCTCACACAACTAAAAACGTACAACTGCTGTTATTATTGTTTTTATAACTCGTTTCAAACACTCATTTAAAAGTAGTCGCGAAAGTGTATTTATACAAATCTTCCACTTCTCGCACTTGTTACATACTATATGTATGCAATGTCAAAGATCGTAAAACTTGTTGATGTGACTCAACCTTTGACATCTGATATAGATATAAATTAACCAAATCCATAAAAATGTGTCGGACATAATGAAATTAGACGATCTCAACCTGTTTAGGCTAGTTGTGGAAAATGGGAGCTATACCGCCACGTCTCGTAAGACGATGATTCCCGTTGCTACAATCACTCGACGCATACAAGCGTTGGAAGAGGCTCTAAACCTTAGACTGCTCAATCGCCATGCTCGTAAGCTTTCTCTCACGGAAGCCGGCGAACGTTTTTACAATGAATGCTCTCCGCTACTCAACAGACTGACCCTAGCCGCTGAAGAGATCACTGACGAATGTCGTGGCGCTGCGGGTAAAATTCGAATTTCAGCACCCTCTAACCTCACTAAGAGAATGATGATGCCGATGTTCAATGAGTTCATGACGCATTATCCGGACATTAATATTGAGCTCACTACCAGTAACCATGCAGATCAGCTCGACCCAACAGAATGGGACGTCATATTCCGTGTTGGCCCGCAACGAGATTCAAGCCTCATTGCTCGTAAAATCAGTTCTGTTGAAGATATCTTGGTTGCCAGCCCAATTTATTTGAAAAATAACCCAGCCCCAAAACATGCCGAAGATTTACACACCCACCCGCTGTTGAAAGGTGCCCCTCTCCTCAAATGGCAACTGACTAACGCCAGTGGAGAAACCGTTGTAAATAATGATAAAGGACGTTTTCAAGCAAACACCCTAGACGTGGTACGCAGTGCATGCTCAGATGGCTTGGGTATAACGCTTATGCCTGATGCGATGCTTAAGGAGTACCTCCAAGATGGCAGTTTAGTGCGGGTTCTTGAAGAGTGGAGCGCAAACCCACGAGATATCTACATGTTGTATAACCACAAAGACCACCTACCAGAAAAAGTACGCTTGTTCATCGACTTTGTGATCGCTTACAACATCCATTGATAAATAAAAAGAGCTTGGGGGACCCCAAGCTCTTTTGTTACAAGTACTCGACAAACTTACTCAGGTCCCGTTCTGGTACTTTCATTGGGTTACATGATGGTGTTCCCAAATAGAGAAAGCCAACAATTTCATCTTCCCCTGTTAGACCAAACGCATCATGAACTGCTGGGTGAAACATCCACTTTCCTGAACGCCAAAAGCCTTGAAAACCTTGAGCCACCGCGGCCATTTGCATAGCCTGCACCGCACAACCCGCAGATAGATATTGCTCCAGTGGCGGTACTTTTTCATGCTGAGTAACTTTAGCAATCACTGTGATAACCATAGGTGCTCGGAATGGCGCATTTTTCAGTTTGTCTAACACCGCGTCTTCGCTGTTCTCGACTTTGGCCGCTGATACCAGAATGTGTGACAGCTTGTTAAGACCTTCACCTTGGGAAATAACAAAGCGCCAAGGTGTTAAGCCCGCGTGATCTGGGGCTCTCAATCCAGCACGGATTATATTCTCAAGCACCTGTCCTTCTGGCGCAGGCTCAGACAATTTTGCTATCGAACGACGGTTGAGCAACAAATCTAAAGCATCCATTTGAAATCCTTACTGAGTTTTTATCTTTGCTTTGGCTTGATCATAACCTCAGGTAACAAAAAAGGCGAACCTTACGGTTCGCCTTACCATCTTCGATCTCGCGTTACTCGTAAAACGATTTTTCTAACCCTGCTCGGGTTAACAAGCCATCACAAGGAGCGAAACGATCCCCGTATTTCTGTGCGTGCTCGTTCATCATTTCTACCAGTTTCTTCACACCAATCTGGTCCATATAGCGGAATGGACCACCAAGGAAAGGAGGGAAGCCAATACCAAAAATAGCACCAATGTCACCATCTCGAGGGCTACGAATAATGCCTTCGTCCAGACAGCGAACCGCTTCATTCAACATAGGTAGCACACAGCGCATCGCGATGTCTTTCTCTGCCATCTTAGACTCTGGTGATAAGCTAAGTAGCTTATACACTGACTTGTCGACTTCCTTCTTCTTACCTTTATAGGTATAGAAACCTTTACCTGTCTTACGTCCTTTACGATTGTCATTCAGCAAGATATCGAACACGTCAGGGCCTTGGAAACGTTCGCCTAATTCTTCAACCAGAATCGGCATGATCTTAGCACCGATATCGACACCAACTTCGTCAAGCAAGGTTATCGGGCCTACTGGGAAGCCATAGTTCAGCAAAGCTTTATCCAATTGCTCTATCGGCTCACCAGACATCAAAACTTGTGCCGCTTCATTCATGTACGGAGCAAGAATACGATTCACATAAAAACCCGCGCAATCTTTAACAACAATCGGCGTTTTACCTTGCTTACGTGCAAACTCAACGACAGTCGAGATTGTTTCTTCAGACGTTGTTTCATGAGGAATCACCTCAACCAACGGCATTTTTTCTACTGGGCTAAAATAATGCAGGCCGACGATGTTTTCAGGTCGCTGAGCTTTTTCCGCTATCTGATGAATGGGCAGCGAAGAGGTATTAGTTGCAAAAATAGTGCTCTCTTTTGCATTCTCTTCCACATCGGACACCATTTGCTGCTTGAGGCTCAGATCTTCAAATACCGCTTCAACAACAACATCCGCATGATTGAAGCTGGTGAAATCGGTTCCACCTGACATTTGTAACATTTTAGACTGCAGTTGTGCGTTAGAAATAATGCGACGCTTACGCTGCTTATCAAACAGCTTGTAGTTGTACTTCAACGCGTTAAGAACACCATCGTTAGAGACATCTTTGATACGCACTGGAACTTTCGCTTTCGAGACGCTGACGTGGCTAATTCCGGCACCCATCAGGCCACCACCAAGAACCGCTGCACGTTCAATCGCTTTAGGCTCAGCATCGCTGCCATTCTCTTTCTTCATCTCAGTTGTCGCGAAGAATATAGAGCGAAGTGCTTTCGACTCTGAGGTCATCACTAGCTCACCAAAGCGCTGCGCTTCTTTTTGCTGGCCTTTCTCAAACCCTTTCTCTAAGCCGTAGCGAATCACTTCTAGGATTGCCTCTGCCGCTGGGTAATTGCCACGAGTCTTTTCGAGGGTCTTCTTTGATGCTTGCTCAAAGATCACTTTACGACCAAGACCGGTATTAGCGATTAGCTTCTCTTTCGTTGAAACCTTGCGCTTAGCTCGCGATTTTCCAGCATGCTTTTCGACAAAGCTCTTCGCTACCTCAAGTAAAATCGTCTCAGGTACCACGGCATCCACAACACCAAGCTTCTTGGCTTTTTTTGCACGTAGCTGCTTACCTGTCAGGATCATATCCAAAGATGGCAATAGCCCAACAAGACGTGGCAGTCGCTGCGTACCACCAGAGCCTGGGAGCAGTCCAAGCTGTACTTCTGGTAACCCTAGTCGAGTTTTATCTGAGTTCGTACAAACACGGTAATCACATGCAAGGGCAAGCTCTAAACCGCCACCCAAGCAAGGGCCGTGAATGGCAGCAATAACAGGATAAGGTAAGTCAGATAGTTGCTGAAACATCTGTTGACCTTGCTCGGCTAAAGCTTGCGCTTGTGAAGCACTGTTACATGCATCCAGCATCCTTACATCAGCGCCTGCGATGAAGTTATCAGGTTTCAGAGAGTGAACAATCAAACCTTTTACTGAGGATTTTTTCTCCTTCAGTTGGGTAAAAATGTCTTCCATTTCCTGAGCAAACGCTGCCTGCAAGGTGTTCATTTTCTCACCCGGAACATCAATAGACAGCCAGGCGATATCTTGTTCGTCTATTTTTAGCTCAAACGCTTTTTGCTCGCTCATTACTCAACCTCCAAAACCATAGCTGCACCCAAACCACCTGCGGCACACGCTGTATTCAGCGCCAGTCCACCACCTCGACGTTTTAGCTCTCTTAACGTCTGAGTTATCATTCGTGCGCCAGTGGCTGCAAATGGGTGACCATAAGCAATAGAACCACCCAACACATTAAACTTATCCATATCGATTTCACCAATCGCTTTGGATCGGCCCAGTTGCTCTTGAGCAAACTTATCAGAAGCAAACATCTTCACATTGGATAAGGTTTGAGCAGCAAATGCTTCATGCATATCAATCAAAGTAAGGTCAGACAGTTCAATACCCGCTCTGGACAGAGCCATCGGTGTTGAGTAAGAGGGACCCATTAACATATCCGTTTCAACACCAATCGCAGAGAATGCGTAAGAGCGGATGTAACCCATGATATCGAGGCCCAACTCTTTTGCTTTGCCTTCACGCATCAGCATAATTGCCGCGGCACCATCGGTGAGTGGCGTACTGTTTGCAGCGGTGACACTACCATACTGACGATCAAAGGCCGGACGTAACTTTGCGTAACCTTCGAGTGTAGAGTCATAGCGAATGTTATTGTCTTTTGCGAGCCACTTTTTATACGGTTCAGGGAATGCCGTCATGACTTCCCCTTCAATTTTCCCTTCATTCCACGCCTGAGCAGCAAGAGTATGAGAACGATGGGCCAACGCATCTTGCTCAAGACGAGTAATCGCATGTGATTTAGCCATCTGTTCAGCAGTTTGGCCCATGGACAAACCTGTTGAGTATTCTGCCACGGCTGGAGGTACTGGCATCAAATCTTTTAAGGACAAACTTTTAAGAATCTTGAGCTTTTGGCCTAGAGTTTTCGTTTTGCTCAGGGCAAGTAGATTTGCCGCCAGTTTTTTAGACACGCCAATGGGTAATACTGAAGAAGAATCTGCGCCACCCGCAATCCCCACATCAATCGTTCCAGACATAATGCTTTCAGCCACATTGACCGCCGACTGAAAACTCGTCGCGCAAGCTCGGGTCACGCTGTAAGCATCAGTGTGAATATTCATTCCTGTACCAAGAACGATTTCACGAGCAATGTTCGGAGCTTCCGGCATTTGCACGACTTGACCAAAAACGACTTGATCGACAAGCTTTGGGTCGATCTCAGTTCGCGCCATCATCTCGCTTACGACCATTTTACCCAAATCAACTGCTGGCACTTGACTGAATTCAGTACTTTGACGTGCAAATGGTGTACGCAAACCAGCGACAACCGCGACGCGCTCTCCGGAGCGCGTTTTCACTTCCTGTTTGCCCATTGTTTCTCCTTTAAAGAATAGAGGTCTGACCAGAAACATTGTAATCAGAATGTTAATACAATCAAACGGTCGTTTAAATAAACGTGATTTAGGATGGAAAAGCAGTTTACTTGTTTGGAATGAACGAAAGCTGAACGGCAGAGGCATTTATAGAATAGATAGCTTGCAGAAAAAGCCTTGGTTTAGGCAAGCTGATTGCAAAAAAATCTATCATCTATAGTTACAGTGGCGAAAAATGTTGAGCAAAAAAAAAACCACACAGAACTGTGTGGTCGGAATATATAAAACAATTAACTTACGCCAATTGAAAATAATCAGTTTCCTGATTAGGAGAAAGTAAAGTCAGCCTTCAAAAGGAAGTGTCATCTTGCTCAACATGTTGGTCATAAGACCAACTAGATGACAAGGAATACTATAACCGTTGAAACTGAGCGGATTTTGAAATAGATCAAGTTTGAGTGGATTTATCCACTTAATTAGATTTTATAAAATAATCCGATTAACTTTAATTCTATCAGTCGCTATGAGAACATTCGCTTGCACATAAAGTTGGACATGCCCATTTCATTCAGGTCTCACGAACAACCTTTACTTACAGGCGTTCAACAAAAACCACAGAGCAAATTTGGAGGCTCATGTGTCAGTCATCAGTTTTTTTGGGAAGAAAAAGTCCAGTCGCCCGGTCAACTCGGATATGGACAGACAAAGAAAGTATGAAGCGCTTGTCAGAGCGTATCACAGAGACTTGTACCGTTACGCTTACTGGTTATGTAAAGACCAGTCGGTGGCGGAGGATTTAGTACAAGAAACTTGCCTACGGGCATGGAAATCGCTGGATAGTTTACAGGACGAAAAAGCCGCTAAATCTTGGCTCATTACCATATTGAGACGAGAAAACGCCCGCCGTTTTGAGAGAAAACAGTTTGACCTGGTCGATATTGATGATCACGGCAACGATGCAAAGGTCAGCGATGACCCACACCATCAATCCGAATGGATTCAGGCGCAGATCATGAAGCTGGAAGATGAGTATCGCGAACCACTTTTCCTACAAGTCATCGGCGGATTCAGCGGCGAAGAAATTGGTGAAATACTCGGTTTGAATAAGAACACTGTGATGACACGTCTCTTCAGAGCAAGAAACCAACTGAAAGATATGTTAGATACAGAAAACCGTCACAGAGGGCAGCAAAATGGATGAGTTAGAGTTTCGTCGTCGCATCATGTCCGATCCTAAAGACCGCGACAGCGATATGTTAGAAGCCATTAAGTCGAGTGATGCCAATGGCAAGTTCGCCGATGATATAATGGATCTTGATGCTCAGATTGCCAAAGCAATGAATGTAGATGTCCCTGAAGAACTGGCGGACAGAATATTGTTCCATCAGACATCAAGCACAGAATCAAACGTTGTTAGAACAAACTTTGCCAAACGAGCAATGGCCATGGCGGCATCGGTTGCGTTTGTTTTTGGCTTGCTCGTCGGACAGGTAAATTGGGGTAACCTCGTTGTCTCTCCAGCACAAGCAAGTCTGGCTGATACTGCCATCAAGCACGTCATTGCTGAAAAGCCATTCGTTCAAAATTTGGATGAAGATGTCGCATCATCGCAAATCAACGCCAAGATGATGCCATTTGATCACCAGCTTGGTGAAAACTTCCCATATCATGTCTACTACCTCAACCATTGTGGATTTGGTCAATCGAATGCACTTCACATGGTCTTCCGTGGTGAAAAAGGGAAAGTGACCCTGTTCTTAACAGGCATTACTTCAGACAAGACTGTCGACTTCGAGAAAGAAGGTATGGCGGGTGTTATAGAACCTGTCGGTCAGACCAGTTTAATCTTGGTCGGAGAAGAGGGTGAAGATGTGGCCAAAATCGCCGAAAACTTGATGACTATCATCAAGCCCATGAGTTAACCAAATTTTAACATTTTGTGACCCATCTCATGGCTTGAGCGAATCGTTCAAGCCATTTTTTTAGCACAAAATTAGAGCTCAAGCTCTAAAAAGAAGTTTTTTCCAGCATTTTCCTGCCAAATACACATCATTTCCATAATTTTATCATCCAATTAGGTAATGGTCGGATTTCTATCTTTTATACTTGAGTCTAGTATCAGCCACCACTGAGCTTTTGCTCGAGTATAACGTCCGGTAGAGACGAACAAAAAAGGAAAAAGCAAAAATGAACAAGACGCGTCTGTTTAAAAAATCACTTTTAGCAGTGACCATTGCCACAACCACAATGGCTTCGCAGCAAGCTCTCGCTGCCGGTTTCCAACTTAATTCTCAATCAGCGACTGGTTTAGGCCGTGCATTCGCTGGTGATGCTGTTATCGCCGATAATGCTTCTGTTATGTCTCGTAACGCTGCAGCAATGTCATTATTCGACCAAACAGAAGTGTCGCTTGGTTTTAACATCATCGACTCCGAAGTAAAAATAAAGGATTCGACTTACACTCAACCAGCTGCAGCCGGTGGTTCATCTAGTTCTGTCGATGACACAACAAACGATGCAACCTCTTTTGTACCTAACTTTTATATTGTACACCCTGTTAACGAAGAGTTTGCTGTCGGCCTCGGTATTTACTCTAACTTTGGTACAACCAATGAATTTGATAGCAACTGGGGGACAAATACTGGTACGTTGTTCGTGAACGGTACGACTGCAGTTTCAGCAGTTCCTGGCGCTGATGCATTTGGCGGTATAACCAATGTTAGCACTACAAATATCTTACTGGCTGGCTCTTATCGTATTAATGAACAATGGAGTGTTGGTGGTGGCTTAGATATAATCTACGGTGAGGGGGAACTCAAGCGCCAATCGACCATGAACGTAGTGCAAGTACCTAGTACTGCAACAGGTACAACAAATACTCAACAGCTAATGGATATCGATGCTTCAGGTTGGGCTTTCGGTTTTAACCTAGGCACTGTTTTTGAAATGGACGAAAACAACCGCTTCGGTTTAAGCTATCATTACAGCCCAGAGAAAGAAGTGAGCGGCACTGTTTCGTACAACGGTAACTCAAATATCGGCGATCTTAAGATCCCACTACCCGATATGTTTGAATTCTCTGGTTACCACCGTATTGAAGACACTAAATTCGCTGTTCACTACAGCGTACAGTGGATTGGTTGGAGCACTTTCGATCGCTTAGCAACAACTAACGGTACTGAAATTAAAGAATATAAGTGGAAAGATACCTTCCACTACTCTATTGGTGGTACCTACTACATTAACCAAGACTGGGAAGCTCGTGTAGGCTACATGTTCGACGAAGGCGTTCAAGATGAACTGACTTCAGTATCCGTACCTGATTCTGACCGTCAATGGTTCTCTGCCGGTGCCACATACCATATCAACCAAGATCAAGCAATAGATGTTGGCTTCACCTATCTCATAGGCGAAGACCAAAAGGTTAACGACACCATCACAAGTGGTGCGAATACCATTAAGCTAGATACAACGACTAAAGCGACAGCTATGTTGTTCGGTGTGCAATACACTCACAAGTTTTAACGTCTAGTTAATAACAACTTTAAAGGGCCAGTTTTTACTGGCCCTTTCTTTTAGCTGAACGATAAAGCCCACTTTAAACCTCTGTTTATCAACTATTTTCAGCTTACACATGTACTCGTAAACAACATTCTCAGACTACGCGTGTACGCTCAGTTTACAAAACAAGCCATTAACATTTAGTTGATTAAGTAGGTTAATACTCATTTTTAAGTATTTTATACCAAATGCTAGCTTAACACTGTTTTTAATTTTTAAAGCAATAACTCTAAACTTATGATCGCACGACCATCTCTCGACACGTTCAGCGAACATTAAAATGAAAACAAACAAAACTCTCCTATCTCTTGCAGTGGCAGGTAGCCTTCTTTCAGTATCAGCATCAGTCAATGCAGCGGGATTCCAGCTCGCTGAATATTCAGCGACAGGGTTAGGTCGCGCCTACGCGGGTGAAGCCGCTATAGCCGACAACGCGAGCGCTCAGTGGCGCAACCCAGCAATGCTAACCTATCTAGAAGGTACTCAGATTTCTGTTGGCGCTATCTATGTCAACCCTAATGTTGACGTTGAGGGCACTGTAGATGGCTCAAAGTCTTTAAGCCCTTTACTTCCTACATCCAATGCTTCTTCTGATGATTTCGCGAATGACGCCGTTATTCCTAACTTTTATCTCTCTCATAAATACTCTGACAAAGTCGCAGTCGGCTTTGCCTTGGGTACTAACTACGGTATGGAAACCAATCTGGGTGATGACTTTGCCGCCGCACACTTTGGTAATGAAGCCAGCGTCACCACGATGGAAGCCAATCTAAACGCCGCTTATAAGCTGAATGAACAATTCAGTTTTGGTGGTGGCCTCCGTTACGTCATGGGTGAAGGTAGCTTCGGTGCAAAAACACCGCAATACAATGTATTGTCACAGTCGCAAGGCACTACTCTAAAGTATATGGAAGGTGATGATACGGCGTGGGGTTGGCAAGTAGGCACAGCTTGGCAAATTAACCAAGATCATAGAATTGGCTTTACTTACAAATCTGAAATTGATCTTAAACTTGAAGGCTACGCAACCGGTATTGGTTTTAACTCGGCCCTTAGGGACGGGAACCGTGACAATGGCTCTATGGATCTCGCCTTACCAGCCACCGCTGAACTAGCAAGCTTCCACCAGCTAACGGAAAAGCTTGCTATCCACGCAAGTTTAAACTGGACTGATTGGAGCAGCTTCGAGAAGCTTGAAGCACAACTTGATACCTATGGTACTAAAATGGTCAAGGTTGAAAACTGGGAAGACAACTACCGTTTCGCCATCGGTGCCACCTATCAGGTTGACCAAAAACTAACTCTGCGTACGGGCGTCGCATACGACACATCAGCAGTCAGTGATAAAAATCGCACCATTACCATTCCAGAAACCGATCGTACATGGTTAAGCCTAGGGGCGAGCTACGAGTTTACTAAGCAGTTCACACTAGATGGTGGATTAACCTACATCCTCGCGAAAGACGCGCCGATCACAGAGTCACGTGGATACACCTCAGACGATGAAGCGCAAAGGGTTGCTGGCCAGTTTGTCGGCGAGACGAAAGGCAGCGTCTGGCTAATTGGTGTTCAAGCCAGTTACACATTCTAAATAATTATCCCGCAAAGAAAAAAGGCTTGGTCAATGACCAAGCCTTTTTATTAGAAATCTTCATCCAGATATTCATCTAAGTAAGCTTCTTCGTCTGCATCGTAATCATCCTTGGGCTCGATTTCCGCTTTAAAGTCTTGCCTCTGAAGAAACGCATCACGTGTCAGCGCATATGGATCAGGGGAGTTTTCTAGCATAGCTTCTTGGGACACCAACGCCGCACGCGTCTCCATACCTTCAAGCGCCCACTTACCTAGCCCAGCCCAGAAGTTAACTAGCGATAGCGGTATATATAAGCCATCGACAATATCTGTGGATTCACGCACAGTCCAAGGTCCATAGCCCGGCACCATAACATAAGGACCATTGCCTACTCCGTAATGTCCAACAGCATCACTGAATGCTTTCTCGTTGTGATCGGTAATCCCCGCTTCTGAGGCAATATCAATAAGACCTAACAAACCAAAAGTACTGTTAATCCAAAAGCGATTAAAATGGTCAAGCGCTTTTTCACCGTTTCCCATCAACAGATTATTTACCATACTCGCTGGTTCGTCTAAGTTGCCAAGAAAGTTAGATACACCATGACGCAATGGATCAGGCACATAATTAACATATGCCAACGAAACGGGACGTACAAAATAAGGGTCCAGGAAATCATAGTTAATGGTCCACATTGTGCGGTTGAAACCCTCAAATGGATCATTCACTTCAGATTCGGCTGACGTTGAGTATTCATTTTCTTGAGGAGAACCCGCACAGCCGAATAATAAAATCGACGTACAAGCAATCACCCAGATCTGAGACTTAAGGCTCTTCATTATTATAATTTCCATAAAAAAGGCTGGTATCGTCACCAGCCTTCGTACATTCATAAGGAGTATCATTGATACTGCTTATCAATTATAACTTCAACAGGTTCGCCCATTTTAACGGCTTCGCTCTCTCCAAACCAGTCCCCTTGCTTCGTTGCGACATTTCCATCGCTATCTAAACGAACCCTTACCATCAAAGATTCGAGTGAAGAAAGCTTGCGATTTTGCAACATGCTATTCCCGTCATCCAAAACAACAGTCCTTGGGAAAGAACCGAGTGGATACCTCGCTGCAGCAACTGGCATTGGCGCGCCATCAGCAGTGTGTACCGATACAATCAAAGCTGAGTTAGGATCTGCTTGAACTTGCTCACTGATCGATATTAAAACGGATACCGATTGACCGCTAGAAACGTGTTCACCCATTTGTTTCTGAGCATTCTCGATACTTCGAGAAAGCATCTCGTAGCGACTATCTTGAGGGCCTATCATCTGCTGCATAACGCTCCAGTAGCGAACCGCTGCTGGATAATCTTTGCGCTCGTACGCATCGAAAGCTAACAAAGAGAATACGCGTAAATCAACATAATCACTTTGAACCAGTTGACCAAGTATCTTACGAGCTTTGTCTTGGTCGATATCATCCTGAGACAACATCAAAGCTTGCGCATAACCCAGTTTCACATCCGCGTTATCTGACTCAAGCCTGTACGCTTTTCTCATCGACCCAATTGCCGTTTCCACATCCCTATTGGCGAGTGCAATTCGACCAAGAAGCAACCAGCCTGTAGAATCATCAGGTTGGTAATGCAAACGAGTGCGAAGTGCTAAAGTAAGATCTTGCATTTCGTCATCACTCAACGCCGTCCCTTCCGGTGCCATCAGCTTTTTCGACAGAGCAGGAAGATTGGCACTCACTTGCTGCCATTCTACGACTTCATCTGAAGCACCAAATGTCATATACATCGCATAAGACAATACAATGACCAGAAGGACCGATGGTATAAGTACTGCCGTAGGTGAAATACCGTTTTCACGCTCTGCTTTTTGAGCTTGCGGAATGTCATCTAGCAGTGACTGTTTCAAATCGTCAATTAGCTCTTGTTGGTTTTCGACTAACCCTTCTTCAGTTTCTTCTTTAAGCTCCGATAAACGATCTTTGTAAAACGCTTTATTTAATTCATCACGTAATGCTTCATCATTATTCGCTCTTTTTCTAACGATTGGCAAAACAATCAACAGTGAACTCAATGCAACGAGAATGACTGAAGCTACCCAAAATAGTGTCATTACTGCTTGTCTCCATCATTCTTATCATCCAACAGCGCTTTCAAGCGTGCTTCTTTCGCTTTATCCCAAGATTCTGTCTGCTCAGGTTGCACTTTACGCGATCGAGTTCTTAGGACAATAAAGCCAAAACCAAATACCAAGACAAAAATCGGTCCTAGCCATAAAATTGATGTCGCCATTGTGAATGGAGGATTATAGGTAACAAAATTGCCGTAACGAGCAATCATGTAGTCAACAATTTCCTGTTTTGACTTACCTTCTTTAGTCATCTCATACACTTTTTGGCGTAAGTCGACAGCCAACTCTGCGTTGGAATCCGCAATCGTATTGTTTTGACATTTAGGACAACGAAGCGTATTTCCGAGTTCTTTGAACTGCTGCTCTTGTTGCAAATTTTCAAACTCATAAATTTGGATTGTGGCATGTGCAGCTAAAGACAGAGTCATCGCAGCAAGTAAAGCGAATATCATCTTTTTCATTGACCAGCCTCCGCGAGAACTTGCTCATACATCGGCTTAAGCGTTTCGTTCCAGTTACGGTCATTCACATCACCGACATGGCGATAACGAATCTTCCCTTGCGCATCAATAAGGAAGGTTTCTGGGGCACCATATACGCCTAAGTCTAAACCAAGCATTCCGTTACCATCGAATAAGCTAATCAGGTATGGATTACCCAGCTCATTCAGCCACTGAACAGCTTTATCACGCTCATCTTTGTAGTTCATGCCGATGATCTTCACACCTTGAGATGCTAACTCATTCAGGTATTGGTGCTCTGCATAACAAGTTGGGCACCAAGTCGCCCATACATTTAGCAGTAGTGGCTCACCTTTAAAGATGGATTGATCATAAAGCTTGCCTGGCTCAGCGAGATCTTCAAGACGAAATTCGGGCACCGATTTTCCTACTAGCACAGATTCTAGCTTAGTAGGATCATCGCCATGCGAGTTTTTAATCAGTTGGGCAGCAAAGACAGCCACCAAACCCAAAAACACAAACAGTGGGATGAACAGTAGTTTCTTATTCATTATGCCTCCTGCGTCTTAGTGCTTTGTCTAAAACGATAGCGCTTGTCACTGATTGCAATAGCGCCGCCCAGAGCCATCAACAGGGAGCCTGCCCAGATCCAACGAACAAACGGTTTGTAATAAATACGCACGGCCCAAGACTTATTGTCATCTAGACGTTCGCCCATCGCAATATACAAATCACGAGTCACACCACGATCAATCGCAGCTTCAGTCATCATCGAGCGTGCAGTGCGATAGAAGCGTTTTTCTGCGTGAAGGGTATTAATGTACTGACCATTATGAGTGATCTTGAAGTCAGCAATATAACCATCATAGTTCGGGCCATCTTTGTCACGCAGTCCTTCAAAGTAGAAGTCATAACCTTGAATGTTGTAATGCTGACCAGGAGCTAAGCGTACATCTCGCTCGATGCTGTAGTTCTGAACCATCGCAATACCAATAATACTTACGGCAAGGCCAATGTGACCCATCATCATCGCCCAGTGACTACGCTGAAGTTTCTTGATGCCAACAGCAAAACTGTGACGATGAGTTGCACGTTCATGCAACTCAAAGCCGTGCATGAAGATAATCCACAACGCCATCACCCAGCCTAAATAAGCCATAAACTGGAAGAAATCAGCAAACAAGTATACAAATACACCTGCGAGTACAAGCGACGCTATGCCAGAAACCAGCATAGGCTTGAGCAAGCTTGTTAAGCTATCTCGTTTCCAACGAATCAGCGGACCGATACCTAACAAGAAAGAGAAAGGAATCATTAACCACGCAAACAACATATTGAAAAATGGCGCACCGATAGACACAGAGCCCAAGCCAATCTGTTTATGTACTAGTGGTAATAGCGTACCAACTAAAACCACGACCAAAGCAGCAATCAATAGGACGTTGTTTGATAGCAATGCATTTTCGCGTGAGACTAAGCTGAAGTTACCTCTAGCACGAACGGTTGCCCCTTTTAGAGCAAACAAAAGCAGTGAGCCGCCGATAACAAACACCAAGAAGCCGAGTATAAACATACCTCGTGAAGGATCAGATGCAAACGCGTGAACTGACACCAAAATACCCGAACGTACAAGGAACGTACCTAACAAACTAAGAGAAAATGCAGAGATAGCCAACAACACAGTCCAAGCTTTGAAAGTACCACGCTTTTCGGTTACGGCTAATGAGTGCATAAGTGCTGTGCCCGCAAGCCAAGGCATAAATGATGCGTTTTCTACTGGATCCCAGAACCACCAGCCACCCCAGCCGAGTTCGTAATATGCCCACCACGAACCTAGCGCGATACCCAGAGTCAGGAACAACCAAGCTGCGGTGGTCCAAGGACGAGACCAACGAGCCCAAGCGGTGTCAAGTCGCCCCGTCATTAACGAAGCGATTGCAAAAGAGAACGCAACTGAGAAACCGACATAACCCATGTAAAGCATTGGTGGATGAATAATTAAGCCAGGGTCTTGAAGCAATGGGTTCAAGTCGCGCCCATCAACAGGGAAGAAAGGCAAAGTACGTAGAAATGGGTTAGATGTGACTATGATGAATAGTAAGAACCCAACCGTAATCATCCCCATGACAGCAAGTACACGGGCCACCGATTCTTGCGGCATACCACGGCTGAATGCCGCGACTGCTACTGTCCAAGCGGCTTGGATAAGAACCCAAAGAAGCAAGGAGCCTTCATGCGCTCCCCAAACGGCGGTCAGGCGATAGTACCAAGGCAACTGACTGTTTGAGTTAGTAGCAACATAATTGAGTGTAAAGTCATTGGTATAAAATGCCCAAAGCAGAACACAAAAAGAGAAAAGTAACAGTAGGAACATTCCCCAAGACAGAGGCCTTGCGGTGTTCATCAGCATGGTATTATTTCGAGATGCACCGACTAACGGCAGTATGCTCAATAGCACTGCCATTGCCAGTGAAACAATCATTGCAAAATGACCAATTTCAGCAATCATTGACCGCTTCCTTGTTTTTGTTGTTGTGTATATTCAAGCGGTTGGTGATTTTTCTTCATCGCTTCCGCTATCTCTGGCGGCATGTATTCTTCATCATGCTTTGCCAACACTTCAAAGGCTTCCACGGTGGTCGCATCTTTCAACACACCCTGAGCGACAATACCCTGCCCTTCCCTGAACAGGTCTGGAAGAATACCGTCATAGACGATGGTGACCTTTGGCCCGATATCATGCAAATCGAAAGAAACACGCAATGATTCAGGGTCTCGTCGAACCGAACCTTCAACCACCATACCGCCAATCCGAAGACGCTGGCCGACTTCAGGTTTGGTGCCGTCAGGTTTTCCATCCACTAGCTCTGTCGGTGTATAGAACAAATCCATATTCTGATTCAATGCGTAAAGCATCAAACCAACAGTAGCGCTAATACCAATGAAAATGGTTAAGACAATAGCCAGCCTTTTCTTTCGCCTAGGGTTCATAATGTGTTCTCCAAATTTTTAGCCGCATCAATACGCGCTTGCCTGTCTACCTTCGACTGCACTTCATTCAACAGGTTTTTGCCACGGCGGATGCTGCCTATAAGCAGAACAAACATCGAAAAGAATGTGATACCAAAAGCGCTCCAGACATAGCCTGCATAACCGCCCATCGCGAAAAAATCGCTCAAAGATTCAAAATGCATCGTTTAGTTACCTCGCTGAGATTTAGCCTGAGCTAAAGCAATCACCCACGGGCGGTGACTCTCTTTGCTAATAATCTCATTGCGTAGACGAATCATCGTCACTACACCAAAGAAAAAGGCAAAACCGAAAATGTTCAGCAATAGAGGCCAAAGCATATCGCTAGAGATGGAAGGCTTTGCAAATTTAGTGATCGTCGCTCCCTGATGTAGGGTATTCCACCACTCAACTGAAAAATGAATAATCGGTAAGTTCACCACGCCAACAATCGCAAGAATGCCCGCGGCTTTTGCGGCGGTTTTTTGATCATCAAACGCGTGATAGAGTGCGATAACACCGAGATAAAGGAACAATAGGATCAGTTCAGAAGTTAGACGTGCATCCCATACCCACCATGCCCCCCACATCGGCTTACCCCATACAGCACCTGTAAGTAGAGCAATGAAAGTATAAACTGCACCGATTGGCGCCATTGCAGAAGCGGCCATATCTGACAGCTTCACCTGCCATACCAAGCCAATAAATGCGGCAATAGCCATGGACATGTAAACACCCATAGACCAAATCGCAGAAGGGACATGGATGTAAATAATCCGGAAGCTGTCACCTTGTTGATAGTCAGAGGGGGCGAAGGCCAGCCCCCATATTGTCCCTACTGATAAACACAATAGGGCTAATATCAAAAACCAGGGCAATAGCTTACCACACAGCTGATAAGCAGTTTCGGGCTTGGCATAAGGATGGAGCCATTTCCACATCGTCGTTCTCACTCTTACTTCAGTCTTTGTCTTATGTACGTCTCTTAGACTTATTTTGACAATTATTAGTTTTGTAATTTATAGAAAGGGGAAAATTCGTGCTTGATCGAAAACAATTAATTGACACTCACTCTCAACGCCGCACTGATCGCAAATGGTGTTAGGGTCATTGCCCCCATCAACATCGCCCCCATGATTGCGAGCTGTCCGTTGTATGCCATTCCAAGTGAAGCAGCATCAATAGCCGAAGTCGCAAAAATTAGTACGGGAATATACAGAGGCAAAATCAACAAACTGAGTAACACGCCCCCTTTTTGTAGACCCACCGTCAACGCGACACCAATAGCACCGATGAAGCTCAACGTTGGAGTGCCTACAAGCAAAGTCGAAACAATAGCCAACCAAGAGTTCATATCAAGAGAAAGTAAAATAGCCAGCAAAGGGCTAATCAAGATCAAGGGTAAGCCCGTCAAAGCCCAATGAGCAATGACTTTTGACATCACCACGACTGGCAACGGGACAGGCATTAACATCATTTGTTCCAGTGATCCATCCTGAAAATCGTCCCTAAATAGCCTTTCTAGAGATAACAATGCAGACAACAATGCCGCGACCCACACAATACCGGCAGCAATACGAGCCAACAGGCTGGGCTCTGGACCAATGCTGAGTGGGAAAAGTGTAATCACTATGATGAAAAACCACAGCGGATTGAGTATGTCTGCCTGACGGCGAAACGCAATAAGTAATTCACGTCGAATAATACTGTTCATCGTTGCAAACATGGCTAACTACCCAGTTTTATTTTTCTTAGTTTTGGAGTATCAGCGAACATATCCTGATGCGTTGTCAGTATCACGATACCACCCTTTTCAGCGTGGCTAAGAAAGAGAGATTCCAAAACTTTCACTCCCTGTTTATCGATCGCTGTCAACGGCTCATCCAAGATCCAAAGTTTATGATCGCTCAACCACAAACGTGCCAGTGCAACTCGACGTTGTTGCCCTGCAGATAACTGAGCAACGGGGACATCCTCACGACCCACTAAACCCACTTTCATAAGAGCGCGATAAATCGTCTCTTTATCGACTGGCTTATGAGAATGAATATTAAGGTAGAACCTCAAATTTTCATAAGCGGTGAGCTCACGTTTTACACCCGTTTGATGGCCCAAAAACAGCAGTTCTTGGTGATAACCATCCCGGTTTGACTCAATGTTTTCGTTGTTCCAGAAAATCTCACCACTGTCACGATCTCCGAGCCCAGTAACGATACGCAATAACGTTGTTTTGCCCGTGCCATTTCGGCCTTCAATCTGTACTAACTCACCGGAATTTATAGTAAAAGATAGGGATTCGAAGAGAATTCTTTCATCTCTGATGGCAGTCAGTTGAGATACTTCTAACATGAACGTTCACTAGATAAATTTTATGTGGGTATAGTACCACAGCCGTACTCACACAAAATAGAAATAGCCCCATACGAATCACGAAACTCGGTAAGATTCTGTTAATAATCTATCACAGCTCAATCCAACTACCACTAAATGGTTACAATTGAACACAAAAAAAGGATGCTGTTTGCATCCTTTTTCAATCTTTATTTTCTTGCACTTTTTCGCCGTACTGGTGCTTTTCGTTGTTCGTTACTTGCTCTTAGCGGAGGAACCTTTTCTTTTCCAGCAATCTTTTTTGCAAAGATAACATCAACTCCGCTTCCGCTTTAGGCAATTCACATTCTTCAATGAGCTCGTTAACGTCAGCGCCTAGCTGAACCATTTTTGTGGCCCGTGAATACAACCGGCCATCACCATCTTCCTGTTCTAGTTCTGATATTCTTTCGTTCAGGTGCTGGATGAGGTCCTGCTGCTCACTGACGCGTTGTCCCAATCCGACAACCACTGAGCGTACTTCAAGCAATTGCTTTGTTGCCTTGTGTAACTCTTTATCAAGATGACGATTTTGCTGTCGCCAATGGTCGGCCATTAAACGCTGACTTTTCTTAAGACGAAAAAGAGCCAATACAAACAACAGTACAACTAACGCAACGGCTCCTGCAATCACAGGAGCATTTGCCAACACAACCGCATCCATTACAGGTGAGCCATCTCATCCCATTCTTCGTCAGTCAGAAGTTTGTTCAGATCAACCAGAATTAGAAGCTTACCATCGCGGTTGCTTACACCTTGGATGAATTTAGCACTTTCATCAGTACCAACACTTGGCGTGGTGTCAATTTCAGAAGAACGCAAATAAACCACTTCAGCAACACTATCCACTAGAATACCAATCACCTGATGTTCAGATTCAATCACGATGATACGTGTATTATCGGTAATTTCACCTTCCATCAAGCCGAAGCGTGAACGGGTATCGATTACCGTTACGACGTTACCACGTAGATTGATAATACCTAGAACATATTCAGGCGCGCCTGGCACAGGAGCAATTTCGGTATAGCGAAGTACTTCACGTACTTGCATGACATTGATACCGTAAGTTTCTTCTTCTAGCTGGAACGTCACCCACTGAAGTACTTCGTCATTGGACTGATCTTTTCTTACTTCGACTTCATTAGTTTGAGACATACCTATTCCTCTCTAAGCCTAAATCGGCATAAATGTTTTATTTATCTAAGGCTTTTACATCAAGTCCTGCATTAAGCATAGCTATCAATGCTTCAACATGGATCAAAGCACACATTTTTCTTTAACCATTCCAGCTAACCACGGTCGCTTTCCGGCCGTTTTACGCCAGCGGACTTTCTCTGGATTAAGTGATTCTGTTCCTTTGAGCTGCGTGGAAGCCAGTCCCCACATACTCTCATCTAGCATCACTATATATTGGTATTCATCCTTGTAGCTGTCATCTACCAGCTTTTCGGCCATCACCCACTTTGCCGTATCTACCACATCCAACTGAGCCTCTCGGCTTGTTTGTAGGCCTAAATACCATTCAGGGCGGCCTATCAGATGATTCAATTCCGCGATTCGGTGTATGCCACCAAGTTCGTCAAGAGGAACCGCAAAGGTCACGCCATTTACGTCAAAGTAAAGCACCTGAAACTCAACATCACGTATTGTCGAATGCCAAGTCCCTAGGTCGCTGCCACCCGTTTCTGTTTCAGGTTCGGCTTGCGGTGTATTTTCAGCAATGATTTCAGGTTCTTCATAGAAAGTTTCTGGTTCAGGTTCGACTTCTAAGGTCTCATCTACAGAAACATCCAACTCTGGTTCAACGCTTACCTCAATTACCTCAGGAATTTCGACATCCCACTCCTGAATTTCTTCAACCGCTTCTTTCGCTTCTGCGATCTGAACCGTGTTTTGCTCCATTACTTCTTCAAGTTGAAGTTCAGCAACCGGATTCGTGGATTCTAGTTGTTCTAACAACCTTTCTACATCGTCCAAATTCGGTACTTCGACTTCCAGAGTCGGTGCAGAGTAGTAGCTTTTCTCTTCAACCGATTGAACCAGAGGCTCAGGTTCTGATAAACCATCCTTATCACTGACTCGCTCTTCTAAAAACGCTTCAGATTCAATCGTTTCATCGAGTAGAGCCGAAAAATATTCGTCCAGCGCCTGTTCACTTGATAGTAAGGTATCGCTACTCATTCACCGCTAACCTCTCTAGATAGATCAACAGTTGTTTATAGGCAAAAACTCCACGACTCCCGGACGCAAAATGCGAAACAGGAAGATGTTTTAAACTCGCATCCCTAAACTTGGTATCAATGGGAACTGCAGAAGACCATACCTGATCAGGGTAGTCCTTCTTTAATTGCTGTAATGTCTGCAACGACGCCCTTGTGCGTTTATCATACATAGTCGGTACGATCGTAACATTAAAGGCTCTATTTCGTGATTTCTGCATAATCGCGAGTGTGCGAACCATACGTTCAAGACCTTTCATCGCCAAAAATTCTGTCTGAACAGGAATGAGTATTCTATTGCTCGCCGCTAAGGCATTGACCATCATTACACCAAGAATAGGTGGACAATCAATCAGCACGTAGTCGTAATGCTCTTTGATCGCCATCATCGCGCGCTTGAGAATCAAGCCCATTCCGCTGCGGTTTCCCATCACTCGGTCTAGAGTGGCGAGCGACATGTGCGCCGGAATAATATCAATACCTTCAATGTCAGACTTCATCACCAAAGGCAATACGCTTTGCTCGCTGAACTCTTTCAACTGAAAGAGGTCGAATAAGCTTGCATTAACACCGTCTGAATCATAGCCTAGATACGTAGTCAGAGATGCATGAGGGTCTGTATCGACAAGCAAAACCCGTTTTCCTTGCTTGCTCAACAAACCTGCCAGTGTGATAGTAGTCGTTGTTTTACCTACACCACCTTTTTGGTTTGCAATACTCCAAACAATCATGCGTAGCCCCTACGATAAACCGACTTCTACCAACATTCGCTCAGCGATGCGGTCTAAGGGGAGGTCTTCAGTGGAAATACCCGCTTTAGCCACCGCTTGTGGCATTCCATATACAACACAACTTTCTTCATCTTGTGCCCAGATAGTTGCGCCTGCACTTTTTAGCATTCGAGCCCCTTCACGACCATCGGCTCCCATACCAGTCAGTACCATAGAGAGCACTTGTTCTGAATATATTTTTGCCGCACTACCAAACGTCACATCAACGCATGGCTTGTAGTTCATGCGCTCACCACCATCAATAATACGCAACTTAGCAGAGCCAGGTCGGCCATCAATCATCATCTGTTTGCCACCAGGCGCTAAGTATGCCACCCCAGGTTTGAGAGCATCACCATCGGCAGCTTCTTTTACCTGGATCTTGCACAGCGAGTTTAAACGACTCGCAAAAGCCGCCGTAAACGTCGCGGGCATATGCTGAATCAAAACGATGGGGTGTGGATAGTTAGCTGGCAGCTTTGTGAGTATTTTTTGCAATGCAACAGGCCCTCCTGTGGAAGTCCCAATTGCGGTTAACTGGTATTTTTTACCGCTCGCTTTAAATCTCGCAGTGGAAGACGGTTTAGACGCAGGTGCAGCTTGGCGCGTCGCTCGTTGCGCGGAAGCTGCCGGCGCAGCGGCTTGCCTTGTCGTAGAAGTGGCCGTTGGCGCAGGTTTGGAAGCCGGACGACGCATGAAGGTACGACGTGTAGATATTTGAATAACGCGTTGCTGGAGCAAAGACACGGCTTCATCACGGTTGCGCGCAATATCCTCGAACTTCTTCGGCAAAAAGTCTAATGCACCTGCATCCAAAGCATCCAGTGTCGCTTTGGCGCCATCATGGGTGAGTGATGAAAACATTAAGATAGGCACTGGGCTTTTAGCCATTATTTCACGGACAGCAGTAATACCGTCCATCACTGGCATTTCAATGTCCATAGTAATGACATCTGGCTTCAGCTTCACAGCTTTTTCAACCGCTTCCTTACCATTGGTGGCCACGTCCATTACCTCAAGTCGAGGTTCGGAGTTTATTATTTCACTGACTCGGCGACGAAAAAAACTCGAATCATCTACTACTAACACTTTAATCGCCATAGCTATCCTTTTTATTTCTACGACTTAGATTCGAGAAGCAGTTGCGTACTGCTTGAGCAAATCCGGCACATCCAGAATAAGCGCAATATGTCCATCACTGGTGATTGTTGCACCTGCCATACCTGGCGTGCCTTGAAGCATACTATCGAGCGGTTTGATAACCACTTCCTCTTGTCCAATCAAAGTATCCACCACAAAACCAACACGCTGGCTACCGATCTGAACTATCACGACATGACCATGCCCTTTACGAAGTTCTACATCCCCAGCTCTCGGTGCTAACCAATTCTGCAGATAGAATAATGGGATCGATTTTTCACGAACAATAATGGTCAGTTGGCCATCGACAACGTTAGTTCGACTCAAATCAAGGTGGAAAATCTCATTAACGCTCGCCAATGGAAGAGCAAATGGGTGTCCAGCAACACCGACCATTAAGGTAGGAAGGATAGCCAAAGTTAACGGCACCTTAATCGTTATTTTGGTCCCCTTACCCATTTCTGAATCGATGTCAATGGAGCCATTTAGAGTATTGATAGCGGTTTTAACCACATCCATACCTACACCACGGCCTGAAATATCGGAAATTTTCTCTTTACTAGAGAATCCGGGCATAAAGATAAGATTAAAACACTCTTTATTGGTCAAGCGAGAAGCTGCATCTTCATCCATCATGCCACGCTTAACTGCAATGCCGCGAAGTTTATCGGGGTCCATACCACCGCCATCATCCACAATGGCTAGCTCGATATGATCGCCTTCTTGAGAAGCAGATAGAATGACTTTACCCGTTCTTGGTTTGCCTGCCTTAGCACGATCATCTGGCATCTCAACGCCATGGTCAACGGAGTTACGCACCAAGTGGATCAATGGATCCGCAAGTGCTTCAACCAAGTTTTTATCTAGGTCGGTGTCTTCACCGCGCATCTCAAGCTCAATATCTTTCTTCAAACTACGAGCGAGATCTCTAACAACTCGAGGGAAACGACCAAACACTTTCTTAATTGGCTGCATGCGAGTCTTCATGACTGCGCCTTGCAAATCAGCAGTAACTACGTCTAAGTTAGCTACCGCTTTAGACATTTCTTCGTCGTTGCTGTTGAGGCCTAAACTTAACAGTCGGTTACGAACAAGTACCAATTCCCCTACCATGTTCATAATGGTGTCTAGGGTTGAAGTATCGACTCGAACCGTGGCCTCAGCTTGAGGTTTTTTGGCTTGTGTCGCTGGGGGAGACGACTCTTTTTTAGCTGGCGGTGCAGCTTTCTCTTTTGGTTTGGGCGCCGGTGCAACTGTCGAAGCAGCAGGAGCGGCCGCCTTAGGAGCGGGTGCTGCAGCTTTGGGGGCTGGCGTCGGTTCGGGAGCTGGCGCTACGTTTTGTGCGGCTGGCTTGGTAACGGCATCAAGTTCTTCAATTGAAGGGCCTTTACCTGAACCATGTAAATCATCAAGCAACTTTTCGAATTCAGCGTCTGTCATTAGATCACTGTCACCAGCACCAGAAGCCGGTGCTGGCGATTCAGGTTTGCCAGAAGCAGGCGCGGCCGCTGGGGGAGTTACCGCACCTTCACCAGGTGCTTTTCCGCTACCATGCAGTTCATCTAAGAGTTTTTCAAATTCATCATCCGTAATATCACCGCTCATATCACCATCAAGTGCTGATGGGGCGGTGGGTGTTTCTGGTGCTGCAGCACCTTGAACTGCTCCTGGTGCGCTACCTTCACCGTGCAACTGATCTAATAATTTATCAAACTCGTCCTGAGTAATTTCGTCAATAGAACCAGCTGAAATGGTTTCAGAGCTTGATGACGCTTCTACTGACTCAGTGACTTCTGGTTGTTGAGGAGCTGGTTCTTCAGCCACAACTTCAGGCTCCACTGGTGCGGTTTCACCAGGCCCTTCTTCATCCGCGGTTTGCGGCTGACTCAATCGATGCAGTTCGTCCAAGAGAGTTTGGTCAGCTGGGGTTAGAGGCTCTCGGTCTTGCACAGCTTGAAACTGTTCATTAACAGTATCTAACGCCGTCAGCATTGTATCCATTAGACTTGCAGATACCTCACGCTGCCCGTTACGCAAAATATCGAATACGTTCTCCGCACCGTGACAAGTATCGACCAGTTCGGTCAATGAAAGAAAACCGGCCCCGCCTTTGACGGTGTGGAATCCACGAAAGATTGCATTTAAAAGATCTTTGTCGTCGGGGTTGTTTTCCAATTCTACCAACTGCTCAGAAAGCAGCTCTAGAATTTCTCCTGCCTCGACCAAAAAGTCCTGTAGAATATCTTCGTCTAATTCATAGCTCATAAGTTACCTCTAAAACCCAAGACTTGAGAGTAAGTCGTCGACTTCGTCTTGTGATGAAACCGCATCATCCCTTTCATGAGGGTTGAGTATTGGCCCCTCTGGGTCTATCGATGAATTGTTCTTATTGTTTGCAGCATTTTCCAGCTGGCTAGCACCAAATGCTGTCAGAATTTCCACCAGCCGATCCTCTACTTCGTTAACCAAAGTAATGACTCGACTAATAATCTGACCTGTTAAATCTTGGAAATCCTGAGCCATTAGAATCTCGGTTAATTGCCCTCTGAGTTCAGTACTATCGCCCTCTACCTCGCTCAACAATGCATCAATACGATGGCAAAGTGCTTTAAACTCTGTCAGATCAATCCGACCATGCATTAACTCATTCCATTGAGGGCGAACCTGAAGCAACCCGTCATGCAAGTTATCCGCTATTGGCATACAGCGGTCTACAGCATCCATGGTTTTGTTTGCCGCTGTCTCTGTTTTTTCAATAACATACTTGAGTCGGTCCCTAGCATCAGGGATTTCATCATTCGCGATCTCACTCATACGTTCATCAAGGCTAAACTGCTTGATAGACTCGTGAAGGTCACGCGTTAGCTCGCCTATTTCCTGTAGCATTGGATTAGAAGAGCCATCATGTATGTCTTTAACAAGTTGGTCAGCTTCATTCTGCTGATCGTTTTCTAACAACTCTACCAGGTGCTTTGCCTGTTCTAATGAAATCATTCTGAATTGGCCTTTTGCGATACTTCGTCAATTCCTTGACTTATAAACGCTCAAAGATTTTATCTAATTTTTCTTTTAGTGTAGCTGCAGTAAATGGCTTAACGATGTATCCGTTTACACCAGCTTGCGCAGCTTCAATGATTTGTTCGCGCTTTGCTTCTGCTGTGATCATTAGAACAGGTAGGTGCTTAAGCTCCTCATCGGCACGAATATGCTTCAGAAGGTCTATACCTTGCATTCCAGGCATGTTCCAGTCTGTTACAACAAATTCGAACTCACCTTTTTTAAGCATTGGTAACGCCGTTAAGCCGTCGTCTGCTTCTTGAGTGTTATTAAAACCCAAGTCACGAAGTAAGTTCTTAACGATACGGCGCATTGTTGAAAAATCGTCAACAATAAGGATCTTCATGTTTTTATTCAAAATTGCCTCCACTGAGTTTGATATCAGTGATTTCTAGTCATTATTTGTCCAAACACTCAACTTAGTGCGTAGACGCTGCATTGATTGGCTTAGTATTTGGCTAACGCGCGACTCGCTAACACCAATAACTTCGCCGATTTCCTTCAAGTTTAACTCTTCATCATAATAAAGCGAAAGTACTAGAGCTTCTCTTTCAGGAAGTGATTTAATTGATTCTACCAGTGCTGTACGAAAATATTCATCTGCGACGCCCTGAAAAGGGATATTTTCTTCGTCAGCATCTTCGTGCGATATCGCATCTTCTGACACACCTAAATCGTCAATACCAATGAGACGTGAACTGTTTATATCTGTTAGTGCACTGTGGTATTGATCGAGAGTCATATCCAAACGCTTGGCAACCTCTGCATCTGTCGGATCACGATTGAGCTCACCTTCTAACTGCGCAATCGCCTGACTGATTTCTCGACTGTTTTTGTGTACGGAGCGAGGGACCCAATCCCCTCGGCGTATATCATCTAGCATAGCACCACGAATGCGAATACCAGCATAGGTTTCAAAACTGGCACCTTTGCTGCCATCGTAATTCTTTTGAGCTTCCAACAAGCCGATCATTCCAGCTTGAATAAGGTCTTCAACCTGCACGCTCGGGGGTAATCGTCCAAGCAAATGGTGTGCAATGCGCTTAACCAGTACCGAGTATTTTTCTAAAAATGCTCGCTGGCTGTTTTGATTTGCGTATTGGTCATAGGTCAATGCCTTATTCACCAAATGGTTCCTCTAACATCTCTGTTCTATGAAGTAAGCGTTCTACAAAAAACTCCAGATGTCCACTCGGTGTTTTGGGAATTGGCCAAGTTAGCGCTTTATTTGCTAACGAACCCAAAGCCAACGATGCAGGCGAACGAGGGAATGCATCCACGACAATCTTTTGTTTTTTAACAGCTTGTCGAACTTTATCATCCAATGGAATACATGCTACGAGCTCAATGCTAACATTCAAGAATCGCTCTGTGACCAAGGTCAACTTTGCGAACAATTCTCTCCCTTCACGATAGCTTCTGACCATATTTGCAACAATTTTAAATCGTTGAACTTGATGTTCTTTACTCAAAAGTTTGATCAGGGCATATGCATCCGTGATAGATGTCGGCTCATCACAAACCACCACTACCACATCCTGAGCCGCACGTGAAAAGCTCACTACCATATCTGAGATCCCGGCTGCAGTATCAATGAGTAGTACGTCCATCTCATCTTCCAAACTGCCAAAAGCACGAATTAAACCTACATGCTGTGCATGTGACAGCTCAGTCATAGACTGGGTGCCTGAGGTCGCTGGAATGATTCTGATCCCATACGGTCCTTCAACAATAGCATCTTGTAGGTCACATTCACCTGCCAATACGTGTCCAAGGTTCTTTTTTGCCCGTATACCGAGCATTACATCAACATTGGCTAGGCCTAGGTCAGCATCAAGTACCATGACCTTTTTGCCCTGACGAGCCATACAAATCGCCAGACCCAAGGTTACATTTGTTTTACCCACGCCACCCTTACCACCAGTAACTGCGATTACTTTGGTTAGTGAAGGTTGTGTTAAGCGGCGTAGTCCGCTTGCTTGGTCTTGTATCATATTCTTAGTCATAATCGTACGCCGCCTAGAACCCTTCTGATTCACTATTCCAGTAGTGAGGTTCGTCATCTGTCGACTTCTCTAACAATTCATTTGCCTTGGCAACCATATACTTAGGCTGCGCTATCACTATGTCTTCCGGAACTCGTTGCCCGTTGGCAATGTAAGCAACGGGTAATGAGTTTTGTACAACGACACTGACAAACTCTCCAAGACTTAACGACTCATCTAGTTTGGTAAGGATACAGCCTGATAGTGGGATCCTTTTAAAATGGTCTATCGTCTCCTGCAGTACTTTTCGCTGCGCGGTGGCTGGTAAAACGAGGTAGCTGTGAATAATCTCCCCGCTTTCGTGCATTAGAGTATCCAGCTGCTCTGACAGACGTACGTCTCGTTGTCCCATACCTGCTGTATCTACTAGAATTAGGCGACGATTTCTCAATTGGTATATTACATCGGCTAACTCTTTGGAATCTTTAGCAACTTTTACAGCGCATCCCATAATACGTCCATAAATTGCTAACTGCTCATGGGCGCCGATACGATAGGTATCGGTTGTCACCAAAGCGACGTTATCTGAACCAAACTCCATTGCAGCCCGAGCGGCAAGCTTAGCGACAGTGGTCGTTTTACCAACACCCGTCGGTCCAAGTAACGCCACGACTCCGCCACGTTTTAGTATGTCTTGTTTAGAAATAGGGATCTGATCGGAAACCAAACCCAGTAATGCTTTCCAAGCTTTTGTCGGAGGGGTATCTTCAGGGATATAGCAAGCCAACTGATCCGCAAGTTCGGCCGAAACTCCCATTCGCTCAAGACGTTTAATCAACATAGCACGCAGCGGCTCTCGTCGTTCAACTTCCTGCCACATTAACCCTGAGACTTGGTGTTCCAGCAAACGACGAATTGATGTCATTTCTTCACGCATATCTTCAAGATCTTCACTGCGCACATTTTGTTCTTCGGCACGATGACGCTCGTAACGAGTGGGGTCAAGGCGTGGAGCAGGACGCTCGGCACTTTTATCTTCGGCAATCAAACGAGCTAATGGGGAGTCTTCTTTTAATTGAACACCATTGTTGCCATTACGAGCGGCAGATTGTCTTTTCAACAATGCAGACAATGAATCCACATTTTCCGCTTCTCTACCGTCCGCCTCCTCAGCTCCATTACTATATTGCTTGAGCATATTGGCAAAACGCTTCGTCATAGAGCGACCAGAATCTGCCTTAGTCTGCAAACTCACGCGGTCTTCATCTAGTTGGCGTTGCTTTGGTGTAGACGCACTCTGCATTGTCGCTGCGGCTTGTGAATTATTGTAGCGAGGCTGGGAGTTATAGTTAGCACTGGAACGCGCGGCAGCCGTCTCATTGTCTATCGCCGCAACAATTTCAACACCACCTGCGACTTTTTTATTAGACATGATCACAGCATCATCGCCCAACTCTCCTTTCACTTGGAGTAGTGCGGTACGCATGTCTTTGGCAAAAAATCGTTTAATCTTCAAATTAGATATCCGTCTATTAACGCATCAATGCTAGTTACCAACAGCTTGAACAATACGTATTTGTTTCTCGTCTGGGATTTCCTGATAAGAAAGCACTCGCAGCGATGGAATTGTATTCTTCACGAACTTAGCCAATGTCGAACGCAATACCCCAGAGGTCAGAAGAACGGCTGGTTCCCCTTTCAACTCCTGCTCTTGTGTTGCCTGAGTTAAAGAAGATTGTAGTCGCTCTGCCAAGCCTGGTTCAATACCTGCAGATTCTCCCCCAGATGCTTGCATTGTTTGATGCAATATTTGTTCCAATTCGGGTATCAAGGTTATAACAGGCAGCTCTGGCTCTATTCCATTGATTTCCTGAACAATTAATCGTTTCAATGATATTCGAACGGCCGCGGTTAGGATGTCAGGTTCTTGACTCTTGCTCGAATATTCAGCCAATGTTTGGACAATGGTGCGAATGTCTCGAATTGGTACTGCTTCGTTCAGTAGGTTCTGCAAGACCTTAACAACCACACCCAGCTGCAGCTGATCTGGCACAAAGTTCTCCACCAATTTCGGCGCACTTCGACTAAGCATCTCCAACAAGTTTTGCACTTCTTCATGGCCAATCAGATTAGAAGCATTGTTCGTTAACAGTTGGCTTAAGTGAGTAGCGAGAACGGTAGATGAATCCACGACAGTGTAACCAAGCGCTTGCGCATGCTCTCGCTGTTCACCTTTTATCCACACAGCCTCAAGGCCAAAAGCAGGATCAATGGTTGGCTCACCTTCCACCATCCCGTACACCTGTCCCGGGTTAATCGCTAGCTCCATATCGGGACGGATCTCTGCTTCCCCTACAGCCACGCCCATGAGCGTGATCCGATAGCTATTTGGCGTTAGTTCTAAGTTGTCTCGAATATGGACTGCAGGCACAAGAAAACCAAAATCTTGCGACAATTTTTTACGCACACCTTTAACGCGTTCTAACAGTTCCCCACCCTGATCTTTGTCAACGAGAGGGATCAGACGATAACCGACTTCCAAACCAATAATGTCAACAGGTTGAACATCATCCCATGACAACTCTTTTGAAGTTGGTACTTCTTGCTCTGTTGTCGCAGGCAATTTCGCCTGTTCAGCCTCTTTTTTTCTGCTTACGATAAATCCAGTACGCGCCACCACCAGCCAGTATTGCAAGCAGTAAGAATGCAAAATGTGGCATACCAGGAACAACGCCCATTACCCCCAATATGCCAGCGGTGATCATCAACGCTTTTGGGTTGTCAAACATTTGAAAGACAACCTGCTGACCCATGTCCTCGTCAGTGTTCTGACGAGTCACCATGATCGCAGCACCAATAGAAAGTAATAGCGATGGGATTTGCGCCACCAGACCGTCACCAATAGTCAGTAAGGTATAGATCTGAATCGCTTCCCCAAAAGCAAGACCATATTGAGCCATACCAATCGATAAACCACCGATGATGTTAATGAAAAGAATCAAAATTCCGGCAATCGCATCACCTTTAACAAATTTTGACGCACCATCCATCGAACCATAAAAATCCGCTTCTTTGGTGACTTCTTGACGACGAGTTCTTGCTTGTTCTTGGTCAATCAACCCCGCATTTAAATCAGCATCGATTGCCATCTGTTTACCGGGCAATGCATCCAAGGTAAATCGTGCACTCACCTCAGAAATTCGACCTGCACCTTTGGTTACAACCATGAAGTTGATGATCATCAGGATGAGAAATACCACCAAACCAACAGCGTAATTACCACCGATCACAACGCTACCAAAAGCTTCAATCACGCTACCTGCAGCGCCTGTGCCTTCATGACCATAAAGGAGTACAACTCGGGTCGATGCCACGTTTAGCGCTAGACGTAACAAAGTAGCAATAAGGAGTACCGTCGGAAAAGCTGCAAAATCCAAAGGCCTGCGTGTGTATACAGTGACAAGAAGCACGACCATCGCCAATGCGATATTGAAAGTGAAAAATAAGTCGAGCAGAAAAGGGGGTATTGGCAATACCACCATCGCCAGCGTCGCCAGTACCATGATAGGCGCCCCTATCGCTGGCATCGCTCTTTGAGGAATGGAAGGTAACTTATCCGCGAACGGCAATGTAAATTTCATAAAAAGAAATCTATAACTTAACCAAAATTGAAGGACTTGTGCTTATATGCAAATTCCAGTCCAAAAGTCCTGTCAATTTTATGGCTAACGGCACAAGTTCGGAGAGAGCGCAAACTGGTTGATTGCGCTTACCTCGTAAAACAGCTGACGTACTGGCTAGGGCTGGATATTGAAGATCAATTTACCACGTCGTTTTGCTAAGTCATATTCAATACAAGCGATACCTGACGTAGGAAACATCGGAGGTGCCATATCGGGCACAAACTCAGCGGTTAGGTAACCAACCAACGGCAAATGAGAGACCAACAAAATAGAATCCAGTCCTTGCACCTCAGCGATAGCAGCAACGTAATCAGCGACATGGCTAGATTCACCATAAGGCGTTATGTCTTCGCATGTTTGAATCTGTTTGGCGCTAAAGCTACGCGAGACTTCTTGCCAAGTTTGTTGTGCACGTAAATACGGGCTAACAAGCACCATATCAAACTGAACGTAACCTTGCTCTACACATGTCCTAGCCACTGTTGTAGAAGCGCTACGTCCTTTCTCTGTCAACGCTCGTTCTGCATCAGAGGCTGCATAATGCTCAGCTTCTCCATGACGCATGATGAATATTTTCATGGCTTCTTCCTAACTCTGCGACTTTCTAGTCATTACGATTGTTATTGTTATATACGAGGACTTTTAGAGCCCGTTTAAAAAATAATTATATCAAGTGCCTTGCTAAAGACTTCGACTTTCTTAACAATCTTGATGTACGAACCAATTATTTGCGTAGCTTCTATTTGTTACACAGATTGTTGGCACTCATCGACATCACGTACATACTAATACCTAAGCACCTTTAGCGGAGAATCTCTTGTGCACATAAGCCCCAATGATACCAGCCAATATCGCTACTTCACGTTGGAAAACGGGCTTAGAGTGTTGGCTATCCACGATAGCGATGCACAAAAATCAGCGGCGGCCTTAGCTGTCAATGTCGGTCATTTTGACGATCCTATTGAGCGGCAGGGACTCGCGCATTATTTGGAACACATGCTGTTTCTAGGAACCGAAAAGTACCCTAAAGTAGGTGAGTTTCAAAGCTACATTAACCAGCATGGTGGCAGCAATAACGCATGGACCGGAACAGAGCACACTTGCTTCTTTTTTGACATCGCACCCTCTGCATTTGATGACAGCCTTGAGAGATTCAGTCAATTTTTTACCGCTCCACTTTTTAACCATGAAGCTCTAGATAAGGAACGCCAAGCGGTCGAATCTGAATATAAGCTCAAACTTAAAGATGACTCTAGAAGGCTGTATCAGGTCCATAAAGAGCTGGTTAATCCGGCTCATCCTTTTGCTAAATTCTCTGTAGGAAATCTAGAAACTCTCGCGGACCGCGATGGTCAGTCAATTCGAGATGACATCGTTCAATTTTATGAGCAGCACTATTCTGCTGACTTAATGACACTAACCGCAATGGGTCCCCAGCCGCTAGATGAGATCGAGAGCTGGATCATCGAAAAGTTTTCCGCAATTCCTACACACAATTTGGCGGGTAAGACGATTGATGTCCCGTATGTCGATGAGCATTCCACCCGTATTTTGGTTAATGTTGAACCTGTAAAAGAAATTAGAAAACTGATTTTGACTTTCCCCATGCCTTGTATGGACCAATATTACCGTCAAAAACCACTGTCATACTTTGCTCATCTTCTGGGGTATGAGGGAGACGGCAGTCTAATGCTTGCCTTAAAGGACGCCGGATGGATAACTTCCCTTTCTGCCGGAGGCGGAACAAGCGGAAGTAACTATCGAGAGTTTACTGTTAGCTGTGCGCTAACGTCTAATGGCGTCGATCACGTAGACGAGATAGTTCAAGCCATATTTAGCTACATCTCTCTCCTGAGCCATGAGGGCTTTGATGAGTGGCGCTATCTTGAAAAGCAGGCAGTATTGGAATCTGCTTTCCGCTTTCAAGAACCTACCAGACCACTCGACCTAGTGAGTCATTTAGTGGTCAACATGCAGCATTATTCGCCAGACGATACGATCTACGGCGACTTTATGATGAATGAGTATGACGAACCTCTGCTCAAAGACCTACTCCAATATTTAACGCCAGAGAACCTTCGTATTACTCTACTCGCGCAGGGCTTCAAGTATGACAAGCAAGCTCAATGGTACGCTTCCCCCTACTCTGTCACTCCATTTAACTCAGAGAAGCTAGCTTACTACAAAGCCACAAGCGAATTGAGCTTTTGCCTTCCACCAAAGAACCCATTTATTTGTTATGACTTAGATCCGCAACCCATCGATTCTCAGTCTGACATCCCTGAAGTCATTGAAGATCTTCCAGGCTTCAAATTGTGGCACCTACAAGACCATGAATTCCGCGTCCCTAAAGGAGTCATCTATGTGGCGATTGATAGCCCGCATGCGGTCGCTAATCCGAAAAACATTGTCAAAACACGCTTGTGTGTAGAAATGTTCCTCGATTCGCTGGCTAAAGAGACCTATCAGGCGGAAATTGCCGGTATGGGCTACAACATGTATGCCCATCAAGGTGGCGTAACGTTAACACTGTCAGGTTTCAGCAAGAAGCAGCCTGAGTTGATGAAAATGATCCTCAATCGCTTTGCTAAAAGGGAATTCAGTGCCAAACGCTTTGAGACCATCAAAACTCAGCTAATCAGGAACTGGCGTAACGCCGCACAAGACAAGCCTATTTCGCAGCTGTTCAACGCAATGACCGGGCTGTTGCAACCCAATAACCCACCTTACGTGGAATTGCTGGAGGCGCTTGAAAACATTCATGTCGAAGAGTTAGCGGACTTCGTTCAGGACATTTTGGCTGAATTGCATGTCGAGATGTTTGTTTATGGAGATTGGAACCGCACCGACGCCATTCAGTTAGGGACAACTCTTAAAGATGCACTCCGAGTGCACAATCAACAATATGAAGAAGCGCTTCGCCCTCTAATTATGCTTGGCGAAAATGGTTCTTTTCAACGTTCGGTGGAGTGCAACCAAGACGATTCTGCCATTGTGGTTTATTACCAATGTGATGACATAGAACCCCGACATATTGCACTCTATTCACTCGCCAACCACCTGATGTCTGCCACTTTCTTTCATGAAATAAGAACCAAACAACAACTGGGTTATATGGTAGGAACAGGGAACTTACCACTCAATCGTCATCCGGGTATTGTGCTCTATGTCCAGTCTCCCAATGCCGCCCCTATCGATTTGATTAGCTCTATTGATGAGTTTCTCAATGCGTTCTACATGGTGCTTCTTGAGCTCAACGAGTACCAATGGCACAGCAGTAAGAAAGGACTATGGAATCAGATAGCCACGCCAGATACAACCTTAAGGAGTCGAGCTCAACGCCTATGGGTTGCCATCGGCAATAAAGATCACCAATTCAATCAGAAAGAGAGGGTATTAGAGGAACTCAAAACCTTAACACGCGCTGATATGATTCGCTTTGTGGTCAATGAGCTTAAGCCAAGAACAGCGAACCGCCTGATTATGCATACTCAAGGAAACGCGCATCATGAGTCCGCTCCGCTCCAATTAGGTTTGGAAATTGGCTCAATTGAAGAATTTCAATTGAGACCAAAGGACATCGATTTAGGCTGATAGCTCCGACTCGACAATCTTTTTCAATGAATGTGGGTGAAGCTTGATACAAACGCCATCGTGCTTAAATGCCACTGTTGGATTGTTGAGACGCTCGCCCTCTCCCTTCGGACTTGATAATTTTACCTTAATTCCCTGCTCTCCCAGCTGATTCCAGTGCTTGGCAAGTTCTGGCTGTTGTTGCTTGATGCCCTGCAAAAATTCCTCTGCTGTTTCAGCTTGCGAAGGAACAACAAACTCGACATGCTCCCATGACTGCTGCGGATAGCTTTTCCCCTCGGCTGGATAAGGCAGTTCTAAGCACTCTATGGACCAATTTAATGCCTTCAATGGCTCAGTGAATTCAATCACAATGATCGGACGACCATTTATCACCGCATTTGATATTTCACAGCCTTCTTTTAACCATTCTTGATGAGCCAGTTTTGCCAATTCCAAGTCATTGATACGTAATGCAATATGATCCGCCTGAAAAGGACGTAAATTAATATGCAGTTTCTCGCTTAAACCTTGAATTTTATGCATAAAATCTTCAATCTTGCCTTTCATTTGTGAAGGCATCAATTCAGCATCCAGTAGTCTTTGAGACATTTTCATCTATCCAAAACGTTGATTTTTCCGCAATACTAGCAAGAACCTAAGGAAAAGTAGAAAATTTCCCAGAACACTCCCTATAAGAAAAGCAATAAAGTTGGTATTATATGCGCCAAATTATGAACTCTATAGAGATATGCATTCACTCCACCAGAGTGGATATTATTCAGTAATAGCGTCTGACGAAGCTGAATAACTCAATGCATATCCAACCAATTCCCAAGAATTGAAGGAAGCGCGTGTGAATATCCAAGCACTTATTAACGACAAAGTATCTCAGGCTCTTGAAGCCGCTGGCGCACCTGCAGGCAGCCCTGCAGCCGTTCGTCAATCAGCAAAGCCACAGTTTGGTGATTACCAAGCAAACGGTGTGATGGGCGTTGCTAAGAAACTCGGCACAAACCCACGCGAATTTGCTCAAAAAGTATTGGATGTTCTAGACCTTGACGGTATTGCAAGCAAAACTGAAATTGCAGGCCCTGGTTTTATCAACATCTTCCTGAGCGAAGAATTCCTCGCTAAACAGGCTGAGTCCGCACTATCTGACTCTCGCCTTGGTGTTGCTGCTGAAGCGCAAAAAACGATCGTTGCTGACTATTCAGCGCCAAACGTTGCTAAAGAAATGCACGTTGGTCACCTGCGTTCAACAATCATCGGTGATGCTGTGGTTCGCACTCTCGAATTCCTTGGTCATAAAGTTATCCGTGCCAACCACATCGGTGACTGGGGCACTCAGTTCGGTATGCTTATCGCCAACCTAGAACGTGTACAGCAAGAGTCTGGTGAAGTTTCAATGGAGCTGGCTGACCTTGAAGCCTTCTACCGCGAGTCGAAAAAGCTTTACGACGAAGATGAAGAGTTTGCAGTAAAGGCGCGTAACTACGTGGTTAAACTGCAAGGTGGTGATGAATACTGCGCAGAGATGTGGAAGAAACTGGTGGATGTCACCATGATCCAAAACCAGCGCAACTATGATCGTCTTAATGTCTCTCTAACTCGCGAAAACGTAATGGGTGAGAGTATGTACAACGACATGCTTCCTGGCATTGTGGCAGACCTGAAAGAGCAAGGTCTTGCACAAGAAGATGACGGTGCACAAGTTGTATTCCTTGAAGAGTACAAAAACAAAGACGGCGAGCCTATGGGTGTGATCATCCAGAAGCGTGACGGCGGCTTCTTGTACACCACTACCGATATCGCTTGTGCGAAATACCGCTACGAAACGCTAGGTGCAGACCGCGTATTGTACTTTATAGACTCACGCCAGCATCAACACCTCATGCAAGCATGGACAATCGTTCGTAAAGCAGGCTATGTGCCAGAAGAGGTAACTCTTGAGCACCACGCTTTCGGTATGATGCTAGGTAAAGATGGCCGTCCATTTAAGACGCGTGCAGGTGGCACAGTTCGTTTGGCGGACCTACTAGATGAAGCAGAAGAGCGTGCAATCAAACTTATCGAGTCTAAGAACCCAGACTTAGAAACGGCTGAAAAGCAAAACATCGCGAACACCGTAGCAATGGCTGCTGTTAAGTACGCAGACCTGTCTAAACACCGTACAACTGACTACGTGTTTGACTGGGACAACATGTTAGCATTTGAAGGTAACACAGCGCCCTACATGCAATACGCATACACGCGCGTTGCATCTATCTTTGCCAAAGCAGGCATCTCTATGGATGAGCTAGCTGGTAACATTCAGATCACCGAAGAGAAAGAGAAATCTCTTATCGCCAAGCTACTTCAATTTGAAGAAGCCGTGCAGTCTGTTGCTCGTGAAGGTCAACCGCATATCATGTGTAGTTACTTATTCGAACTTGCTGGCCAATTCTCAAGCTTCTATGAAGCATGCCCAATTCTGAACACAGAAGATGAGTCTGTTAAACAGAGTCGTCTGAAGCTGGCAGCACTGACGGCGAAGACAATTAAGCAAGGTCTTTCTCTGCTAGGTATTGATACGCTAGAACGTATGTAAGCTAGGGCTTTAGCGATAGAAAATAAAGGTTGATGTGAAAGCATCAACCTTTTGTTTTTTCTGGCGTATACTGGCTAAAAATACTAATAGGAATGAATCATGAGTTTTGAACTCCACCCACAACTGGTAAAGGATACTAGCGTCATCGGTCACTTTCCTTTGACTATTGCTCTGCTCCACAAGGACAACGCTGTTCCTTGGGTCATTCTTGTTCCTAAGCGGGACAACCTCAAAGAACTGCATCACTTACCAATGCAAGAGCAACAACAGTTCTTACTCGAATCACAAGCAGTAAGCCAAGCATTAGAAGCAACGTTTCGCCCAGATAAACTCAACTTAGGTGCGCTTGGTAATATGGTCCCGCAACTTCATGTCCATCACATCGCTCGTTTTAAGGATGACGTTGCTTGGCCGGGGCCCGTATGGGGAAATACTCAAGGGGATTTTCGTTCTGAAGAGGAACAACAAGCGATACTCAGTAAGATCCAGAATGTCTTATCACTAAGTAGCTTGTTTAAAAAAGCATAAAAAATGCCGCTGTTACTAGCGGCATTTTCTTTACATGGTCACCGTGAGAGATAACTCATCAGCACTATTCGCGGAGTATCTGACCCGGGTCACTTTCTGAGCTTTATTGGTATCGACTAAGCGAGATATCTTCCCTTTTTTGATCCATACCGCCAGCATGGCATCGACACCGTCTTCACTCATTGAAAATTTCTTCGCGAGTTCTTTCTGGCTAACGCAACCCTGCTGTTCGATGTGCCGTTTCAACTCCTGTAAGATCATGCTGTTTGTGCCTCACCATAATGCATCTGCTTCAGCCCCGCCGCTTTCAACGCGCGATAAGTCGCAAAGGAAACCAAAATGACTCCGGCTATCCAGGCTGCACTGTAGATTGGGTGGTCTGTGAAATGCATCGTCTGGTAGTAAAGCACTGCACCGCCGTAAGCAAGACCCATCGTCCATACAGCAATAAAGCGCGCGAATTTCTGACCAAATTCACGGACATATGCGCCCATAGCCGCGACACACGGTGTGTACAACAAGATGAAAATCAAGTAAGCAAACGCGGCATGGCCCGAGACGAAATACTGGTTCAGGTTACCAAAAATAGAAGCGTCGACTTCCTGCTCTTCTGCCACAGTAGAACTGTCGGTCAAATCACCCACTTCAATACCCAACGGATCGGAATAACTCAATCCAGCTAAGTTTTCCGGTATAGACATGACCGCCTCTTCCAAACTCGCCATGAGATTGAACTCACCTTCTTCTCCTTCACTTGGTGCGTAAAGGTTGTTCAAAGTTCCCACTACCGCTTCTTTGGCAAAAATGCCTGTGATAATACCCACTGTCGCTGGCCAGTTATCTTCATGAACGCCAATCGGTTCAAATACAGGCGTCACCACCTGAGAAACTTTGGACAGTACTGAATTCTCGCTGTCTTCATTGCCAAATGACCCATCAGTACCTACAGAGTTGAGGAAACTAAGAATCGTCACAACAACAACGATAGTTTTACCTGCCCCAAGCACAAAGCGTTTCAGTTTTTGCCACGTTTTTATCAGTACATTCTGTATCGTTGGTAATTCGTAATCAGGCATTTCCATGATTAAGCTGTCGCTTGAGCCCGGATAAAGCGTATGCTTTAGCACCAACCCAGTGAATACAGCCGCAGCAATCCCCAGTAGGTAAAGAGCAAATACGATATTCTGGCCACTTTCAGGGAAAAACGCGGCAGCAAACAATGCATATACAGGAAGACGAGCACCACAAGACATGAACGGCGCCATTGAAGCAGCAAGTTTGCGTTCACGTTCCTGATCTAACGTTCGTGTTGCCATGATGGCTGGTACGTTACAGCCGAAGCCAAGAACTAACGGGACGAAGGCTTTACCCGGTAAACCAATCTTCTGCATCACTTTATCGAGAACAAAAGCAGCACGAGACATATAGCCTGAGCTTTCCAGGATTGCTAAAAAAAGATACAAGCAAGCAATCACCGGAATAAACGTGGCGACAGTCTGGATACCGCCACCTACGCCATCCGCAATCAATGTCACCAGCCAGACAGGCAAATGGTCATCTAACAAGTAGTGTCCGCCATCAACTAGCAAAGCGCCGACACCAATATCAAAGAAGTCGATAAATGCACTGCCGATATTGATAGAGAACATAAACATTAGGTACATAACGACAAAGAAAAATGGAACACCAACCCACTTATTGAGAATGACGTTATCCACCTTTTCCGTAAAGCTATGACTAAGCTTGCCTTCAGTCCGGCGCACTTTTTTGCACTGTTCATGGAGGAAGGTATATTTGGTATCGGCAACCGTAAGATCGATATCTAGGTCTATGTTGTTCTGAACCTTTGCAATGTTATCCCTTTCCTCAGACGAGAGATTGTTTAAGACCAACAGATCCTGCTCTAAAGCTCGAATAGAAAGAGCGCGTGCGGATACCTCAGAATGATTAGCAAAAACAGGTTGGATTTGGTCTATCGCCCGCTCAAATTCTACGTCATAACGAATCTTCAGTTCATTCAGCGCAACGCCTTGAACCACCGCTTTATGTAGACGTTCTTTCAGGCGTTGGACCTGATTTTTGTTGTTTGCAGATAACGCATAGACCGGACAGCCCAGCATTTTTTCTAACGCTTTAACATCGATAGTTTGTCGTTCACGCTTCAATGCATCCATTTTATTCAGCACAACCATCATCGGTCTGCCAAGCTCTCGCAGCTGAAGCGTCATATATAAACTGCGTTCAAGACACGTCGCATCAACAACGTTAATGATTAAATCCGCTGGGTGCGTTAGTACAGCACGTGAAGCGATCGACTCATCAATGCTGTTGCCATCGTTACCACTATCTAATGCGTAGATACCAGGAAGGTCGGTGAGCATAAAATCATCACCAGAATGACTGTAACGACCTGTTTTCTTTTCAACCGTCACACCTGCCCAGTTACCAACTTGCTGTTTGGCTCCCGTCAGGCCATTAAAAAGTGTTGTTTTACCACTGTTTGGATTACCGACGGTCAGAATTTTGTATTTCATCAGTTGGCCTCCACATGAATTGAATTCGCAATATTGGTTCTAACTGCGAGAGATACACCACGAACCTCAACCTGAAGAGGATCACCCATTGGGGCTTTACGGATAAGAGTGACTGGAGTCTGAGGAAGCAGCCCCATCACCATGAGCTTTTTCCTGACATCATTAGAAAGCTCTGAAAAACCGGTGATCGTTGCTTTTTGCCCTTGAGTTAAATCTGAAAGTTTCATAGACAGGCCAATTAAAGATAAAAATGAGAAATATTATTATTAATAATCTGGAATCTTAGCCCGTGTAAATTTTGTAAATCTTGTCTGAAATCAAACATTACATTTATGGAACGTTATTTTTGTTCATTTACAACTCGTCAAATCCGTTAAAAGTTATCGATAACGAGTATTTAGTCATCATTTAATTTTGACATCATTGGTAATAAATAATAAATAATCAATTAAAATCAATAATTTAGAAAAGATGTCGTTTTTGTCATACAACCTTGGCGTTAATTTTATAAGTAAAATAAGTCGATAGTTTTATAGTTAAAAACGTCGACAGGGAAAGCTCCTCAAAGACAAGAAATTCCAGAGGTGGTGCAGCATGCATCACTCCGGCAGCAAGCGAAGGTGTCATTGGCACCCGTGGTATAGTCACCCCGGCTATACCACGATATTTTTTTAAAGTACGTCAATCAGTGTGTTCTCAGGTTCTGCAGTACATAGGCTTCAAGTGTGCCTTTTAAGCTCACTGGACAGCTTAGTCTCATCAACTATCTTGGTTTTCAATGAATTGGGAAGGTGACACACCAAAACGATGTTTGAATCGTTGGCTGAAATAAGAGGGATCATTAAATCCACATTCAAAGGCTACATCGGATATTTTCTCACCAGCCAGCAAGCGCCGACAGGCATAGTCTAACCGTACCTCTGTGACATAATCCATAAATGTACGTTGTGTGGCAGATTTAAATCGGCGCTGCAAACTGCGTTCTGATAAATACATCTGCTTAGCTGCCGCCGCGGTACCAAACTCTGGATTGGAATAGTGTTGCATGACTAAGGCTTCAAGCTTCTCAATCCATGGGTCTTTAGATACCCCAATATCTGAGAGTTTAACCATTGAGTTTTCTTTAAACTCGTTACCCGCTGACCAAACAAACTCGATAGTGTTGTTATCATCAGAACAGTATCGATGAAAGCGGCCGCCGCTTTCATTGACTAGAGACTCCAGTTCATTCCACAGCTCAATAGCATTCACTGATGGATCATCAAATCTTTTGCCTTGTTCGATCATAGAAAAATGCACTTTGTCGTTACTGATACGGCAAGTCATTAAGGCAACTTGTCCCCGATACGAGCGTTTGATCAGATTATCAATCAATAGATTAAACACACTATCAAGGTTAAACACTTCGAGCGCGACATAAATATCTTTATCTTGCGCAGGTCTGACTTCGACAGACAAAGCAGATTTTTTAAGTTCCTCTTGCCAGCCATACAAGGCCGAGCGTAGGACCAACGACAGGTTATAAACAGGCAAAGCGTCACCATTAGCAGCCCGAACATTGAGCAACAAATCCAGCTCATGAGTCATAAATTGCACGAAATGCTGCTGTCCTTGATCAAGCTCAACCTCTTCTTGCAAAGAATAACCTTGAAGCTTTTCCCGTAAAGACTGCAGCGACTGGTGGTACAAAATACGTCTTATTTGCAGCTGCTTACGTAATTTGTCGTTGTTGGTCAGTAAAATCCGACTTTGATGACGTAATTGGTTGGTCTGTAGTGCAACCAGAGACTTCAACTCTTTATTGGTTTTCGCCATCATGTGTGATCGCCAATAAACAATAACTGCGATAAGGAAAGAAACCGCAACAATGTAGGATATGACCGCATAAACCCCCATGTACCATGGCTCTTCCACTGTAAAGAGAAATGATTCAATGTCGCCTTGAACAAAACCATTAGTCGAGACGCGAACTTGCAGAGTGTAGTCACCGGGGAGAATATGTTCTACGGTCAGCTTCATTCCTTCAAGGTCTTGCCAGTTTTCTTGGCGGCCAAAACGATATTGAAGTGACACATTACTAACTTGGGGGAGTACACCAAATTGGAAAGCAATCGACTCTCCATATTTTACGTTTGGCGCGCTTAGTACACTTCCGCCAAGCGAGAATAGCTCCTGGTTAGCAACGACCTGGCTGAATACGACTTGTCGCTTAGGAGGGGGGTAACACTCAACGTTTTCGTATCAATCTTGACCAAACTTCTCCTAGAGCCAAATAGCAGATTGTCTTTACTCTCAGACCCAGTAGTGCATAATCCAGACAGAAATTCGTTGTTCTCTAGGCCCAACGGTTCACTATAGTGTGCTTCAATTTCCCCACTACTCGCATAATGCGTAAGCCCAGCAGAAGACGTCATCCAGATACCATTATTATTTCTAACCAGACATTTGGTAGTAATATGCTCATCTACCATGTCTAGAGGGTTAAGTTGTAAGCTGGCAACATCTAATCGATACAAACCGTAGGTGTTCGCAACCCATACTTCACCTTTGTTGACTTCTTCGATGCTCACGACTCGACCAAAATGCTCTGCTTCATCAACATAATGAATCTGACCATTAACTAGAACATATAAACCATTCTCGGTACCAAGAACTAGGCTTCCATTCTCTGTCACTGCCATCTGGGTCAACTGAGTTGGTAGGTGTTTATTTAGTATCCACTCAGACCCGTACTGAATCAACTGCCGACTTTTGATGTCATAACGCCATAGCTTTAGATCACTAGCTCCCCATAATCGCCCTTGTGAATCCAGTTCTAGCAACTTCACTGAAGAGTTGTTGAGAAGGTTGGGTAAACGACTAGAAATAACTGCACCAGATGCACTATCAACAGAGACAATACCGTTCTCGGTAGCGAGCCAAAGTACCCCATTCTGCTCAATCACATCGTTCACTTTTCCTTTGTAAAGGCGTTTCCTAGAAGCATTTTGGTCTAAGGTTAGCGCATAAACGCCGGCACTCGTGATCATCCAGAATCCACTTCTGCTTTTCATGTTGGTCAGTTGAATCAGTTTTTCTGAAACAGAACCATGGCTAAGCATCAAATCAGGAAAACGCTTGAAGTGGTGAGCGAACAAAGAGAAATAGTGTATCCCCCGCTCAGTGGCAATCCACATCCCACCTCGATGATCATTGAGTAACGAATAAACCTTTTCACCAAACAAAATGCTATTACGCTTGAGACTCTCAGGGAAATACACACTTTCACCAGTAGTAAAAGTATGAGTGAGTAAACCAGAGTCCGTGCCTATCCAATAAGCTTCTTGCGTTTCCTCTATACTCAAAACATGCCCGCTTGGAATCTGTTTTATAGAGGAATCAGGTTCATTGATATTGATTAGGACTGTCCCAAAACGAGTACCTAAAACCAACTCTTGACGTTTATCAGAAAAATGGAGGGTTTCTACATAGTCCGTTCCAGAGCGAGGAATATGCTCAAAGTGACTGCCATCAGACAAATATACCCCTGCGTTTGTTGCCAACACCCACTTATCATTAATCAGCATAGCGTCAGTAATGCTTATTTTTGCCGCTTGATTGTATTGGTATAACTCTATCAAGGAATAAGAGGTAAACTCGGCGTTGTCGACATGATACGTGTAGAAACTAGAGGCATCAGAGATCCAAATATAGCGATTGGAAACCCCGATCTGTAATACTTCAGTTCCGGGGGTCAGGCCAAACATCAACTCTCGTTTTTTACCTGGAATGGTCCGATAGATCTCGTTCCCCACAAACGACCAAAACGCATTGTCGATAAACGCAATATCTTCTGCACTAAACTCAAGTGCGGAACCTGATTTAGGTAAGATATTCTGACCGTCAAAAAAAAAGTAGCTGATTTCTGACATCCTGAAACCAAACCCCACCATTATCGGCTAAAAAAAGGGCTTTGGCTGCGAAAGCTTTACCCTGAATTTTAGTAGGCAGTGGGTAAAAAACCGACAAAGGAAGATCCATCGCGGATGCCAAACGAGTTATTAGCAATAGCGATAAGAAGCAAATAGCTTTATACACTCACAGTTCCCTTGCAGCAAAAATGGCATTCAATTACATCTAGACTGAGCTATCGGTTCACCTAATCGATAAAACTAGACTAAATGAATGAGATCATTAAATTATTTTGTGCGAATAATTATCTTGTATTTAAACCGAGAAACAAGAAGCTGCTTCAAAAAATCCATCTTTTGTTGTTGTGTTAATGCAAAAAAGGGAAGTGTTACACTTCCCTTTAACTCTACTATCAAACCGATTTTTATTGATTAAGACATTCTGTAAAGCTGTCCGTTATAGATTGAATAAAAGTAAAGTAGCTTCCCGGTCCAACTTGAATTCCGGTACCAATAGGATCAAGCACTCCTTGTTTAGCTTGACTACCACGTGTTACAGACTCAACAACTGCAGGGGTAAACTGAGGTTCAGAAAAAACACACTTAGCATCACCTTTTGCCAAGGCTTTCTTTATTTTAATAAGTGTCTTAGCACCTGGTTTTCTCTCAGGGCTGACAGTAAATTGCCCCAAATGATTCAAGCCATAGTCCTGCTCGAAATAACCATAGGCATCATGAAATACGTAGTAACCCACATCTTTTACTGGCTTTAACGCCGCTCGCCACTTTTCATCGTACTGATTAGCATTTTTCACAAACGCCTGATAGTTCGCTTGATAAACATCTTTGTTGCTCGGGTCTAACTCAGCAAGTTTTTGGCTGATTGCTTCCGCGGCCTTGATACTTTGTTCATGACCTAACCAAAAATGCGGATCGTGTGAACCATGATGATGTCCATCATGATCATGACTATGCCCGTCTGCAGAAAACTCACGTAGGTTTAAACCATGGATCTCACTAATGGTTAAAACATTCTTCTGCTCCTCAAGAACTTTGGCTAGGAAAGGTTCTAAGTCTTTTCCATACCAAACAACCAGATCCGCTTTTCTAATTCGCTTTACGTCAGATGGCTTCAGCGCGTAATCATGGGGAGAAGTGTTGGAGTCAAGCAATACATCTGGCTCAGAAACACCTTGGGTGATCTCATAGGTGATCATTTGAATCGGCTTGATACTGGTCAGTACCTCGTTAGCATTGGCACTACCTATAGCAAGTATGGATAGCAAAGGGATAAGATATTTCATAATTCAATACCACTACTCTCTGGCGTTAAAGTGCGACAAATGTTACATTATAACACTAGTTATTTGCAAATGAGTTCCATTCATGTCGGCACTGGTCGAACTTCAACAAGTTTGCGTTCAATTTGATGAGCGTAAAGTCTTAGATAACATTAGCCTCCAGCTTAAAAGAGGCGAGATCACTACTTTAATTGGTCCCAATGGTGCGGGTAAATCTACATTAGTAAAAGTACTTTTGGGGCTGCAAAAAAAGTTCACAGGGTCAGTAAAAAAAAGCAAAAGGGCTCAAGATTGGCTATGTCCCTCAAAAGCTAAGACTCAATGATTCACTTCCTCTAGACGTTAAACGTTTTATGAAACTCGCTGGCAAATACAGTGAGCAGGAACTCCAAGATGCACTTAAACTTGTTGGTGCCGAGCACCTGCTAAGGGCCAACATGCACTCGTTATCTGGAGGTGAAAACCAGCGGGTTCTGTTGGCGAGAGCATTACTACAACGACCTGACCTACTCGTACTTGATGAGCCAGCTCAAGGTGTTGATGTTCAAGGACAGATTGACTTATACGAATTGATTGATACCATTCGCCATCGCTTTAGTTGTGCGGTATTCATGGTCTCACACGATTTGCATCTTGTAATGGCTAAAACGGATGATGTCATCTGCTTACACCATCATATCTGTTGTTCAGGCGCACCAGCGGATATCACTAAGCACCCTAATTACATCGCTCTTTTTGGGGAAGTTCGCAGCGAATCTCTCGCGTTTTATCATCATCAGCATCAACACCATCATCATGATCTCGCTGGAGACCCGGTTCTGGGTGCTGCATCTTCTTGTTCCCATCATTCACACGGCCATCACCATGATTGAGTTTTTGCTACCTTCTATTCTTGCTGGGCTTGGTATTGCAGCAATTGCTGGCCCACTTGGATCATTTGTCGTCTGGCGTAAAATGGCCTATTTTGGCGATACTTTAGCACATGCTTCCTTAATGGGCCTTGCTCTGGGTTTCTTGCTCGACGTCAACTTATACCTTGCTTTGATCGTCTGCTGCCTTGCGCTGGCTTTCATTCTGGTTGCATTACAAAGACAACAGCTTGTGGCTACCGATACTTTGCTGGGGATCTTAGCCCATAGTGCACTTTCACTGGGCCTTGTTGCAGTGAGCTTTCTTGACAATGTTCGTATCGATCTTATGAGTTATTTATTCGGTGATTTACTTGCAGTAACCCCGAACGATCTCTTCTATATCTATGTCGGTTCGGCAATAGTTTCTGTCATCTTGTTTTGTTTCTGGCGCTCGTTGCTCGCAACAACAGTGAATGAGGATTTGGCTGCTGTTGAAGGACATAACGTTGATTTAATGCGACTAATCTTGATGGTTATGGTTGGTCTCGTGATCGCTATCGGTATGAAGTTTGTCGGTGCATTGATAATGACATCACTTTTGATTATACCAGCAGCCACTGCACGACGTTTCTCAAAGACTCCGGAGCAAATGGCTTTCACGGCTTCTTGTATTGGTGCTGTGGCAGTCTTACTTGGTCTAAGTATGTCTTGGCATTATGACACCCCGGCAGGCCCTTCCGTTGTTATCAGTGCTACGGCGATGTTCATGTTAGCGCAGGCTTATCGCACAAAACACTGAGGTCATGGAAAGATAAAAGGGTTGACGCAATGCGCCAACCCTTTTATCGAGCCTCAAGAAAGAGCGTCGTCGCCAGTCCTACGCTCCCTCATTATGTAACTCTAGATTAGCGAGATCTTGTTGAATCTCTCTCTGAACCTTAGCATCATCGCTACGCAAAGATTGTAAAAAGTCCAAGTACTTCTGATCGATATCACCAGTGACATATTGACCATTGAAAACCGATGTTTCAAATTGAATGATATCCGTATTACCCATGCCTACGGCTTCTACTAGGTCATCCAATGTCTGGAATATCAGCTCATCGGCACCGATTTGCTTACATATCGCATCATTGTCACGACCATGGGCAATTAACTCATTCGCATTTGGCATATCAATACCATACACATTAGGGAAACGTATCTCTGGTGCCGCTGAAACCATAAAAACTTTCCTAGCACCGGAGTCGCGAGCCATTTCAATAATTTGTTCTGACGTAGTACCGCGAACGATTGAATCGTCAACCAATAGAACATTTTTGTCTTTGAATTCCGAACGAATCGCATTCAGCTTGCGGCGCACTGACTTTTTACGCTGTTGTTGCCCTGGCATAATGAAAGTACGACCAACGTAACGGTTTTTCACAAATCCCTGACGATAAGGTTTATCGATAGCCTGTGCGATTTGCAAGGCTATATCACATGAAGTTTCTGGGATTGGGATAACCACATCAATATCAAGATGGCTATATTCATCACGAATACGCGCACCAAGTTTCTTACCCATTTCTACGCGAGCACTATAAACCGAAATTTTATCAATAAACGAATCAGGTCGTGAGAAGTAAACAAACTCGAAAATACATGGATTAAGCACAGGGTTATCAGCGCACTGCTTGGTATGTAACTCACCATCAAAAGTCACATAAATAGCTTCTCCCGGAGCGACATCACGGATGAAATCAAAGCCAACAGCATCCAAAGCAACAGACTCTGAAGCAACCATGTATTCTATCGTCTCACCGACAACACGCTTACCAAGGCATAGCGGACGAATACCATTAGGATCACGGAAAGCCACCATACCGTGACCTATGATCATTGCAGATACAGCGTAAGCACCACGGATAGCTCGATGTACGTTAGTCACTGCACGAAAGACATCTTCTGCAGTGACATTGCCTTTGACTGTATCAATTTCATGGGCAAGCACATTGAGTAGGACTTCAGAGTCAGAAGTCGTGTTGACGTGACGGCGGTCTTTCTCAAATAATTTCTCGCGAACTTCAGCAGCATTAGTCAAATTACCATTGTGAGCGAGAGTGATACCGAATGGAGAGTTTACGTAGAAAGGCTGAGCTTCTGAGGCACTAGAACTACCGGCTGTTGGGTAGCGTACATGACCAATACCAACCGTTCCCTGGAGGCGTTGCATGTGTTTTGCTTCAAACACATCCTTAACTAAACCGTTCGCCTTTCTCAGACGAAAACGATTGCCTTCTATGGTACAAATACCCGCGGCATCTTGGCCACGATGCTGCAATACAGTCAGTGCGTCATAGATAGACTGGTTTACAGGCGTTGTACCCACGATTCCAACAATACCACACATGTCCTAACCCTCGATTTGCGACAATGGCTGGCGCGTTATAGCGCGCCAGATAAGAAACTTGATGTTGCTTGCAAGTGCTCAAAGAAAGGCGCAATGATACGGCTAAATTCCGGTACCAGTTGCGAACTCCTCCACCACTCTGAGTCTGGAAACGATGTAAACGCATCCATAAAAAACAATGCAGCAGAAACAATCAAAACACCACGCAAGCCGCCAAAGACGACGCCAAGTACTCTATCTGTTCCCGACAAGCCTGTTTTCTGTACTAATTGAGCGATGACATAATTCACTATAGCCCCCACGATTAGCGTTGAAACAAACAAGGCTGCGATCGCGGCTCCGTTACGAAACATGTCGTCTTGGATATTGGAGAAGTACACCGCTAATTTTGCGTAGTACTGACTGGCGATAAAAAAAGCACCAAACCAAATAACTAAGGACAATGCTTCTTTTGCGAAGCCTCGAATCAAACTGATCAATGCCGATAGGCCGATCACACTCAAAATGACAATATCTAACGAATTCATCTGTTCTTACATCTTAAGTTGGCGCGCATTTTAACAGAAAAAACGCCGACGCAAACGTTTTCTTATGGATTTAGTGGCTTAAATTTAAGCAATCGACCTTTAGAGCCGGTTATTTTTTCGAGTTCTGTCACTTGTTGCTCTAGCTTATTCTTAGAAACATCAGGACCGATAATGACACGAGTAAAACCGTTTTCGAGTTTGGTATGAGCCTGATAGCCACGCTTTTGAAGGTCTTTTACAACATTTTTTGCATTCTCAGCATTCTTCAACGCCATCAGTTGAATAATCCATGCGCTGTCTTGATACTCATTGCGTTCTGGAACTTCCTTTATCGCAACTGGCAGTGGTTTATCATCCGTTGCTTCAACGGATGGCTCTATGCCTTGTACTAATTCTACCGGAGTCTCAGGTAGGCTTGCGGTGTCATCGACAGGTTCAAGCACATCGAAACTTTCAACATCGCTATCGAGCTCTGGCTTAATAGGGATACTGGCAATTTCTTCTTCATAGTGCGTTTTCTTGCCATCAAGGACATCGGGCAACACGATAACGCCAATTGACACCAGTAAAATGGTGCCAACCAAACGATTTTGAAACTTACTCGCCATTTACTCTCCTTGGTTCTGCCAGAATTCGAGAACTTCACCGACAGTATGGAATGATCCCACCACTAAAATGACATCTTCAGCCCCTACGCTTGTCATGGCAGCTTTAAAAGCATCAACAGGGGTGGCAAAGCGCTCGTTGCCTTCGGGTAAGAATTTACAAAGCTCATCAGCGCTCGCCGCTCTCGGGCCTTGCAGTGAAGCAGGGTACCACTGACTAACAACTGGAGATATAGCCTCCAACGTCGTTTTGATATCTTTATCGTGTAACATCGCAACCACGGCGTGTATATTTTTGCTCGAGAACTTTTGTTGAACGCGTTCTACCAAGTACTCAGCCGAGTGCGGATTGTGCGCCACATCGAGAATGACTATTGGATCGGTACTCACCACCTGCATTCTTCCTGGTAACTTTGCTTCTTTCAAACCTTTTACAATATTGATGTCAGAGATATCGAGATGAGAAGTAGCAAGCGCCATTAATGCTGTGGCGGCATTTTGTAACGGTAATCCCGGAACAGGCAACTCATCAAGCTCATAAGAGCCATGTGTCCAACGCCAGGTATTCTCACTTACCAATTGGTAGTTGTATTGGATTTCTACCTGAAACAGTTCAGCGCCTATATCATCAGCGTGTGCTGCAACTGTTGACGGTGCTTTAGGCTGACCACAAATCGCTGGTTTACCAGTGCGATAAATGCCTGCCTTCTCGAAACCGATGACATTGATATCATCACCAAGCCAGTCAACATGATCAATCGCTAGGCTGGTAATGATAGAAACATCGTGGTCAACAACATTCGTCGCATCCAAACGCCCGCCTAAACCGACTTCAAGTAAGACAACATCCACTTTTTCAGTTTGGAACAGGCGCAATGCCGCTAAAGTCCCATATTCAAAAAAACTTAGACTAATATCGCCACGCTGCTTTTCAATAAAGTCAAACGCTTCAGTGTGCTTCTCATCAGCCAAATCTTGACCATTAATACGGACACGTTCGTTATAGCGAATCAGGTGGGGTGAACTGTAAACACCAACGGAGTAGCCTGCATCAAGCAATATGGCTTCCATAAGTGCACAAGTGGAACCTTTACCATTGGTCCCCGCGACAGTAATCACGGTAGGAGCAGGTTTAACTAGGTTGGTTTTCTCGGCGACAGCCTTAACACGATCTAAGCCAAGATCGATAGCAGAAGTGTGTATGTTTGTTAAATAATCAAGCCACATCGCAAGAGAGGATGTGGCTTGAGGAATTTGGGATTGACTCATCTAACTCTAACCAAGTCATTGTGGTTGTTTGTTAGTATGTTACTTTACCCTTTTTTGTCCGCTTCTGGTACAGAATAAGCAGCTTCATTTTGTGAATCGTTAACAGAAACGACCAGAGGCGAAGGTTGGTTAGTCATTTTCGCAATCAGGCTACCAATGCGCTGACGCATTTCTCGGCGATCAACAATCATGTCGATAGCACCATGCTCAAGCAAGAACTCACTGCGCTGGAAACCTTCCGGAAGATCTTCACGTACCGTCTGTTCGATAACACGACGACCAGCGAAACCGATCAACGCTTTAGGCTCACCGATATTTACGTCACCTAGCATTGCCAAACTTGCAGAAACACCACCCATCGTCGGATCAGTCATGACTGAGATAAACGGCAGGCCTTTTTGAGACAGACGCTCAAGTGCAGCACTGGTTTTCGCCATTTGCATTAGAGACATCAAAGCCTCTTGCATACGTGCACCACCACTTGCAGAGAAACAAACAAGACCTGTGTTGTTCTCAATAGCCGCTTCTACAGCGCGAACAAAACGAGCGCCAACTACAGAGCCCATTGAACCGCCCATGAAAGAGAATTCAAATGCACAAGCAACGATAGGGAGGCCTAACAGCTCACCTTTCATTACAATAAGAGCATCTTTCTCACCGCTGCTCTTTTGTGCAGCTGAGATACGATCTTTGTATTTCTTTGAATCTTTAAACTTAAGCTTGTCTTGAGGTTCAAGCTCGTCCGCAAGTTCTACGCGGTTGTTTTCATCCAAAAATGTTTCCAAACGACGACGCGCTTTCATACGCATGTGATGATCACATTTTGGACATACTTCTAGGTTACGCTCTAGTTCAGCGTGATAAAGCACCTGTTCACAAGATGTACATTTGGTCCATACACCCTCAGGGATGGACGCTTTACGTGAACTAACAATGTTGCTTTTTTCTAAAATCTTTTCAAGCCAACTCATGGAAGACCTTTTTATCTCATCGCCTCCGCACTTTGCGAAGGACAAAAATTCTGAATTTACGCGAGAGGATTAAAGCATATAAAATGCCAAGTGTAGACAAAAAACTGGTTGTACCTATTTCTTACACTAGTATCTCACGCCCTAAAGAACTGATTAGTTGGACAATTTAGAACGAACTAGTTCAAATTGTCTGGCAAAAATAGTGGCCCAATTGGCACTCTTGGCAATTCAAATTCTGCGGGATAATCAACATCAACCAAGTATAGACCTTCAGCCTTAGCTGTGGCACCAGCCAGTTTGCGATCTTTCACTTCTAACAGCCAGTTTATCCACTCCGGAGGCTGTTCGCCGCGCCCTACACATATCAAACTTCCGGTAATATTACGTACCATGTGATGTACAAATGCATTGGCTTTAATATCGATGACAACATATTGCCCATGACGGGTAACATTCAGATGCATCATATTGCGCCAAGGGCTACGTGACTGGCAATGGATGGCACGAAAAGATGTAAAGTCATTCTCGCCCAGCAGATACTGACCCGCTTCATGCATTTTGTCGACATCAAGCTCACCGTGATAGTGGCTCACCCCTGATGACAAAATACCTGGTCGTAGGGCGCTGTTAAATATGATGTAACGATAACGACGAGCTGTAGCAGCAAAACGGGCATGAAATTCTTCAGGTACCTCTTTCGCCCACCTAACCGCAATATCACTTGGCAAGTTTGCATTAGCGCCCATCGTCCAAGCAACTATCTTTCTATTCGCCGTGGTGTCAAAGTGAACTACTTGCCCAGTACCATGTACGCCTGCATCAGTGCGACCTGCACACTGAACCTCTACTGGGTGGTTTGCTACGATGCTCAGTGCACGCTCAAGCTTTTCCTGAACACTTTTCACTTCTTTCTGACGCTGCCAGCCGAAGTACTGAGTGCCATTGTACTCAATACCTAATGCAATTCTCATCGGGGTGATCTCTTCAAAAACAGGCCGAGAAGTATAAACATTTTTACTCAAAAAGATAAGGGGCTCCCCGCCCCCTCTCTGATGACTAAACTTTAGCTAGCGTTAATCGCATCGATAAGATTTTTGGCTTCTCGACGGATTTCATCACTACCATCGACAATCGCTTCCTCAAGCAGCTTAATTGCTCCTTGTGAATCATTCATCTCAATGTAGATCTTGGCCAAATCAAGTTTACCTGCGGCCTCCGAGTTACTATCGACATCAACATCACCTATCTCACCGATAACGTCAGGGAAGTCACTCAGCCCAACATCTAATTTCAGATCTTCTTCCTGAAAGTCCTGCTGCTCTTCTTTTTCAACTTCAGCCATCAACTCATCGATAGTTCGGAACTCACCTTCCTGAGGTGTGAACTCGTCGAGTTCATCTTGGTCTTCCCAATTTTCATCCAATATCTGAGCTTGTTCAGGACGATTGTTGTCATCCCATACTCCCTGTTCAGATTCCGGGATATCATCCGAAATCTGAGACTGCTGCTCTGGAGAAAGACTGAATCCATTCCAATCCTCTCCCACTTCCAACATGGCCTCAATATCCATACCTGCGCTATCAGAAGTCAGAGGATCTGGAGACTCAAAATCAAAACTTGTTGACTGCTTCGGATCTTCTTCCGCAAGCAGCTCATCAAACGCATCCTCATTGTATTCATGATTTGCTAGTTCTTGTGCCGCTTCAGAAGGTATTTCTCCCAAAGATGGTAGCTCCAATTCATCTAGCTTAAAGTCAACATCTTGAGAGCCAGCATCAAATGCTGCCGCTAGGGCATCTTGTTCATCGAATTCAGGCAGATTGTCATAGTCTTGATCGGCTGATGCGTTGGGTTCACGTTCCTCTAATTCAACATTACTCTCTGTCGGAGCTGCGTCACCAAATTTAGGTATATCTAGATCGGCTAAATCCAACGACTCACTGTGTAATGTCGAATCGCTTGATTGTGTTTGAAGCTCAGGCTCCTGTGCAACATCGGCTAGTGCATCGTCTTCACTGTATTCTGGAAGATCTAGGTCATCCAGTTCCAATGACTCTTCAGACTCAGCGACAGGCGCTTCAAGCTCTGGCTCTTGTGCAACATCCGCTAGTGCATCGTCTTCGCTGTATTCTGGAAGATCTAAATCATCTAGCGCTAACGACTCTTCAGACTCAGCGACAGGCGCTTCAAAGTCTGGCTCTTGTGCAACATCCGCTAGTGCATCGTCTTCGCTGTATTCTGGAAGTTCTAAGTCATCCAGTTCCAATGATTCTTCTGACTCAGCGACAGGCGCTTCAAGCTCTGGCTCTTGTGCAACATCCGCCAGTGCATCGTCTTCGCTATATTCTGGAAGCTCTAAGTCATCCAGTTCCAATGACTCTTCAGACTCAGCGACAGGCGCTTCAAGCTCTGGCTCTTGTGCAACATCCGCTAGTGCATCGTCTTCGCTGTATTCTGGAAGATCTAAATCATCTAGCGCTAACGACTCTTCAGACTCAGCGACAGGCGCTTCAAGTTCTGGCTCTTGTGCAACATCCGCCAGTGCATCGTCTTCGCTGTATTCTGGAAGTTCTAAATCATCTAGCGCTAACGACTCTTCAGACTCAGCGACAGGTGCTTCAAGTTCTGGCTCTTGTACAACATCCGCTAGTGCATCGTCTTCGCTGTATTCTGGAAGTTCTAAATCATCTAGCGCTAACGACTCTTCAGACTCAGCAACAGGTGCTTCAAGTTCAGGCTCTTGTGCAACATCGGCTCGTGCATCGTCTTCGCTGTATTCTGGAAGTTCTAGGTCATCCAGTTCCAATGACTCTTCTGACTCAGCAACAGGTGCTTCAAGCTCTGGCTCTTGTGCAACATCGGCTCGTGCATCGTCTCGTGCATCGTCTTCGCTGTATTCTGGAAGCTCTAGGTCATCCAGTTCCAATGATTCTTCTGTCTCAGCGACAGGCGCTTCAAGTTCTGGCTCTTGTGCAACATCGGCTAGCGCATCGTCTTCGCTGTATTCTGGAAGCTCTAAATCATCTAGCGCTAACGACTCTTCAGACTCAGCAACAGGCGCGTCAAGTTCTGGCTCTTGTGCAACATCCGCTAGTGCATCGTCTTCGCTGTATTCTGGAAGCTCTAAATCATCTAGCGCTAACGACTCTTCTGACTCAGCGACAGGTGCTTCAAGTTCTGGCTCTTGTGCAACATCCGCTAGTGCATCATCTTCGCTGTATTCTGGAAGCTCTAAATCATCTAGCGCTAACGACTCTTCAGACTCAGCAACAGGTGCTTCAAGTTCTGGCTCTTGTGCAACATCCGCTAGTGCATCGTCTTCGCTGTATTCTGGAAGGTCTAAGTCATCCAGCTCCAATGACTCTTCTGACTCAGCGACAGGCGCGTCAAGTTCTGGCTCTTGTGCAACATCTACCAGTGCGTCTTCTTCGCTGTATTCTGGAAGCTCTAAATCATCTAGCGCTAACGACTCTTCAGACTCAGCAACAGGTGCTTCAAGTTCTGGCTCTTGTGCAACATCCGCTAGTGCATCGTCTTCGCTGTATTCTGGAAGATCTACATCATCCAGTTCCAATGACTCTTCTGACTCAGCGACAGGCGCGTCAAGCTCTGGATCTTGGGCAACATCCGCTAGTGCATCGTCTTCGCTGTATTCTGGAAGTTCTAGGTCATCCAGTTCCAATGACTCTTCTGACTCAGCGACAGGCGCGTCAAGCTCTGGATCTTGGGCGACAGGCGCGTCAAGCTCTGGATCTTGGGCAACATCCGCTAGTGCATCGTCTTCGCTGTATTCTGGAAATTCTAGGTCATCCAGTTCCAATGACTCTTCTGACTCAGCAACAGGTGCTTCAAGTTCTGACTGTTCAGCAGCAAGCGTATCAGCCATGAGATCATCAGATATTGACTCGGACACTTCATCTTCAATCAGCCAATCATCATCTTCCGGAACCCCAAATTCATTTGGAATAGCTTCAGGCATTGGGGGCGCTGGTTGCTCTATTGCTGGTTCTGGAGTCTCTTGAGTCTCTTGAGTCTCTTGAGTCTCTTGAGTCTCTTGAGTCTCTTGAGTCTCTTGAGTCTCTTGAGTCTCTTGAGTCTCTTGAGTCTCTTGAGTCTCTTGAGTCTCTTGAGTCTCTTGAGTCTCTTGAGTCTCTTGAGTCTCTTGAGTCTCTTGAGTCTCTTGAGTCTCTTGAGTCTCTTGAGTCTCTTGAGTCTCTTGAGTCTCTTGAGTCTCTTGAGTCTCTTGAGTCTCTTGAGTCTCTTGAGTCTCTTCAGATGATGTGTCCGTTTGCTCCTGCTGAGCAAGTAAATCTTCCTCAACAGGCACATTTTCTTCAGCAGCAACGGCAGTGCTCTCATCTAACTGTGCTGAAGAAGTAACCGGAACTTCACGACTCTCTTCCAATTCAGAACTTGGGTTTTCGACTTCATCAATAGCAGACGTCAACCAGTCATCTTCATCATCTTGCTCAGACTCGGAACCCGCCGCTTCCGGCTCATCGAGTTCAAGGGGTTCCATATCGCTTGAGAGAGCATCCTGATTTTCGTCCTGGGCCAAATCAAACTCAGACTCTTCGTCTAATTGAGGGCTTTCCACCTCATCAATCGCTGAGGTAAGCCAATCATCCTCTTCTGGCTCTGGCTCTGGCTCTGGCTCTGGCTCTGGCTCTGGCTCTGGCTCTGGCTCTGGCTCTGGCTCTGGCTCTGGCTCTGGCTCTGGCTCTGGCTCTGGCTCTGGCTCTGGCTCTGGCTCTGGCTCTGGCTCTGGCTCTGCAAAGTTTGAGTCATCTTCAGGTTGCGCTGCAACAACTTCCTCAGATACTGCTTCACTTAAATCGGGTTCATCCAAATCAAGCTCATCGAGCAATGGATCACCTTCGGGCGCAGCGCTCAACATGTCATCGATAAAATCTTCACTGGAGAATTTATCATCACTTGCCGGTGTTTCAGGCTCTTCGCCTTGTTTTGGTTGATTTTCCTCTAGCTCAACTAATGGGATCTCTTCCTCTGGCACTTCCTGAACTGGCTCTTCGCTCTGTTTTTCTATTTCGAGCAATTCTTCAAATAGATCAGTCCCTTCATCACCGAGCTCTTCAGAAATAGGCTGTTCCTGCTGCGATTCCGCTTCAAATATATCATCGAGTAACTCAGTGCTATCTTCTAGAGAAGCGATATCATCGATGTGATCATCGGTTAGAAATTCATCCAGTGTTTCTGTAGAGTCCGCATCCAGTTCATCGCTATCTTCAGTGATTAGTTCATCAAAGCTGGTGTCACTATCACTACTTAGGTCAAGATCATCACTTAAAAAGTCATCTAGCTCATCATCTTTACTGAAATCTTCGGTTCCATCATCGTCGATAAGTTCATCAAGTAGCTCTGTACTGCCTTCATCGAGGGTCGGTGTTGGTTCTTCAACTAATTCATCCAGCAATGCAGTTTCATCGAGTGCTTCCGCTTCAAGTTTTTCAAGGTCCGCCTGGGCTTCTACTTGTGAAAAGAGGTCATCAATTTCACTGTCTGAAGCTAAATTCGGCTCATTGGCATCAGTAGCCTCGACACTACCGTCGTTACCGCTGAGATCGAAGTCATCACCAGCCTCATCTAACAATGAATCGAAATCCAGATCATCACTTGAGTCATCAGAATCCGTCTCACTAAATAAATCATCTAACAGTGATTGATCCAATTCATCGGTCCCAAGATCTTCTGAATCTCCATCTGATGCCAGCAATGAATCTAACTCGTCTTGAGAAATCTCATCGTCATCATCAGATAAGTCGAATTCTCCTTCCGGTGATTCGTCTTCAATAATGACCTCATCTAGCGCACGCTCCATCTCTTCTAGGCCGAGCGCTTTATCTTCGCTGTTAACACTGATGCCATTAGTGCTGGCATCTAGATCAGCGAGCGCTTCGTCCAGTTCGCCATCATCACCAATACCGGCGAATGGATCTTCGCCATCTTCACCTTCAAGGTTGAAATCGAGATCGTTATCTTCTAAGTCGGCAAAGACATCTACTTCGCCATCTTCTTTAACTTCATCTAAACCAGAGTCATCCGAGAACAACTCCTCTTCATCGTCAGTTGATTCACCAAACAAGTCATCATCAAGCAACAAGTCATCATCGACCTCTTCATTTAATGAATCAGGAGTAATTGGTGCGACAGGTTGAACGGTTTGTTCGGTGGCGGTTTGTGCTTCTGAGTCTTCTTTCTTACGACGACCCAGCAACATCATGATCAGCAAGCCAATCAGCAAGCCTGGGATAATGGCGGCAGCAGCGACGAGCCATGTATTAGAGAGCAACTCATCCAGTGGTGATGGTTTCATCTTTTGCTCTTCTGCTAAACGTAAACGTTCAGCCTCTAGCAACTTCTCAACTTCAGTACGAATTCGAGATTCATCACCCAGCTCATCTTTTAGTACGTCCACTTCAGACTGAACATCAGCAAGCATTAGGCGTAATTTATGATTCTTCTCTTCCAGAGCCATCAACTCGCCTTCTGAACTTTCGAGTTGCTTTTCCAAAGTCGAAACTTGCGCTTTTTGCTCTTGCTTGGCTATTTTTGCTAAATCCGCATTTGGCTGCATTGCCGGTTTTGTATCATCCATCATTGGCTTTTCAGCGTCAGATGGTTTCATCTCTTGTGGTTGCTGCTGAGGCCGGGTTTGCGGGGTTGGGCGAGAAACCGCAGGAATATCCGTCAAGCGTGCTTGATGGGCCGCCATGACATTAACGGCTTCTTGTGTCGAAACGCTTTGGACTTGCGCTAGAGAAGGAATTCGTAGCGTACTACCTGGGATAAGCTCGTGGATGTTTTGATTTTCAAATGCTTGAGGGTTGAGCTGATACACAGCAAGCAACGTTTGTTGCACAGAAACGCTGGCGGATGGACGCAAACGGCTAGCAATAGCCCAGAGTGTTTCTTGAGAAGTAGTTGGTCCATAAAAGCGAGAAGGCTCGTTGTTACGCAGATCTTGGGGGACAAAATCAGAATATTGCGGCGATGCTTGGATCTCGCCATCAGGTCCCTTAAGGCGAATAGTTTCTGCACTAACAATCGATGTCTGAGTCACGGCTACTAATGCAACAGGCAGCAGCAGACACTTAAAAATTCGAAGCATAGAAGGCTCAGCTATGTGCTCAATAAATTTTAATGTAATGATCTGTTAAATATATCGGATAAACACGCGAAAACTATAGGCGCATAGCTAAAAAATGTGTGGCTGCCGCCATATTCGCACTAATCTCACACTAAATTTTGGAATCTGATTAAAAAAGCCTCACACAATGGTGAGGCTTTGCTATGAAAGTAAATAATACGATCAGTAATAGTCGCGAATCAGCACTTCTGCAATCTGAACTGCATTGGTTGCTGCGCCTTTGCGAACGTTATCTGCTACAACCCATAAGTTGATGCCACTATGATGGCTAATGTCGTTGCGAATACGACCTACCATCACGTGATCTTTACCACCGGCATCACGAACCTGTGTCGGGAAATCGTCACCATGGAACACTTCAACACCTTCGGTCTGCTCTAGTAAATTCGCCACTTCCTGAGCATCAATTGGAGCACGTGTTTCGATATGAAGTGCTTCTGCATGACCGTAGAATACAGGTACTCGCACACAAGTCGGGTTGACCGTAATTGACGAGTCATTAAAGATTTTTTGAGTTTCCCACACCATTTTCATTTCTTCTTTGGTGTAGCCATTTTCCATAAACTGGTCAATTTGTGGCAGACAGTTAAAAGCAATCTGCTGCGAGAACTGTTCACTTTCAGCCGGCATGCCATTAAGCAGTTTAGCCGTTTGACCTGCCAACTCATCGATACCGGATTTACCAGCCCCAGAAACGGATTGGTAAGTCGAGACATTAATACGATCGATACCCACAGCATCATGAATCGGCTTAAGTGCTACCAACATTTGAATTGTCGAACAGTTCGGGTTAGCAATGATGTTGCGGTTTCGGAATTCGGCAATCGCTTCAGGGTTAACCTCAGGCACAACCAAAGGGATGTCATACTCATAACGGAATTTAGAGGTGTTATCGATCACAATCACCCCTTCATCAGCAGCGATTGGCGCCCACTTGGCCGATAATTCTCCCCCAGCGGAAAACAAGCCAATGTGCACCTGAGACCAATCAAAATCTTCTACATTTTCAACTTTGATGGTCTTGCCGTTAAAGCGGTAAGTCTTGCCTTCACTACGCTCACTGGCTAGCAGAAAAAGGTCACCAACAGGAAACTTACGTTCCTGAAGTACTTCGAGAATTGTTTCACCGACTGCGCCGGTCGCACCTAAAATGGCAACGTTATATTGCTGGCTCATTGACTTACCTCAATTTGAAAACCTAATTTCGCTAGTGGTTGCAGGTTAGTTTCTGCATTTCCTCTTAGCGTGACTGCACTATATTCACGGCGCTCCCAGTAGTTCTTACGCATCAAGTCAAATGCACCAGGTTGACTGATTTCACGACGGAACAATGCATCGTCTTTACGCACATCATAGACCAGTTGCGTCAGGTTATGCAGCGTTGCCTCTTCCCAAGCCCTGTCCAATACCAAGGTCGGCACTGGAGCTGTTGGCAGAAGCTCACTGGCATGTGCACGTAAATCGTTATTCAGAAACTCGCAGAAGCGATTAAAAATCATTGTTGTTCCGCGAGCTTTTCCCTCTAAGCCATAACCGGCAACATGAGGGGTTGCGAATGCTAGCAGAGGCAGAAGCTCCATATCAACCTCTGGCTCGAATTCGAACACATCCAATGCAGCAATAAAGCCGTCTTGTTTTCTCAAACGAGCTTTCAACGCAGTATTGTCAACAACTGGCCCGCGCGCCGCATTGATTAAAATTTGGTCACCACGTAACTTATTCAACACAGTTTCATTGATTAGGTGATGAGTCGGAAAATCGCCATCACGAGTGATTGGAGTGTGAGTCGTAATGATATCTGCTTGCTCAAACAAGTCATCTAAAGGGGTGAAGTTGCGTTCATCTCCCGCCGCTTGCTTTGGAGGATCGTTGATAAGCACCTTAATACCTATACCTTCCAAGCATTGTTGCAGGTAGCTCCCTACCTGGCCTGCACCAATGATTCCAACGGTTTTATCAAATACAGAAAAGCCTTGTTGCTGCGCAAGCACTCATCATAACGCTGAACGCATACTCTGCTACACCGACCTTATTACATCCTGGTGCCGCGGTGAAAAAGATGCCTTTATCTTTGAGTAACGCCTGATCAACATGATCCATACCAGCGGTTGCTGTTCCAACAAACTTAAGCCGATTCGCTTTGGAAATCAGCTCGTCATTCACTTTGGTAACGGAGCGAATCATCAACGCATCTACATCGACTAAGTCATCGGCGCCCAGCGTACGTCCGGATTTTAAAACAACTTCGCCCAGCTGGCTAAAAAGTTGCTCAGCGTAAGGCATATTTTCATCAATTAGGATTTTCATGGCTTCAGAGATTTGATTTGGGAATGGCAGTGATTGTGCAGAAAAGCGCAGTCTCTGTCGAGCACTAGCGGCAGAAAGAAAATGCCCGGCATAAGCCGGGCAAAGTTCCAGAACAAAAGGATCCGGACCCGCTCTCCATGGGTCAGAGTCTGCGTCTGTTCAACTACGTTTTGTTTCAAAGCGTAGTCAAGCTCTGGAAACCTGTATACTGGGACCACCCAGCTGTTAAGTTAGCCTTGGTATTTTTTGATAACCAGTGTTGCGTTAGTACCACCAAAACCAAAGCTGTTAGACATTACTGTCGTCAATTCTGCATCACGTGTTTCAGTCACAATGTCTAGACCTAGAGCTGCCTCATCCAGATTTTCAACGTTCACGCTTGGTGCGATGAAGTTGTTGTCTAGCATCAGCGTAGAGTATATCGCTTCATGTACGCCAGCCGCACCAAGAGCATGGCCTGTCATCGCTTTTGTCGCAGAAATTGCTGGGCTGTTGTCACCAAACAACTCTTGAATAGCACCTAGCTCTTTTACGTCACCAACTGGTGTGGATGTACCGTGAGTGTTCACATAGTCAATAGACTCTACGTCTTGCATTGCCATCTTCATACAACGCACTGCACCTTCACCTGATGGTGCCACCATATCGTAGCCGTCAGACGTCGCGCCGTAACCTACGATCTCACCGTAAATCTTCGCGCCACGTGCCAGAGCGTGTTCAAGCTCTTCGATAACCAGCATACCGCCGCCACCAGAGATAACGAAACCATCACGATCGGCATCGTAAGTACGAGACGCTTTGTCTGGTGTTTCGTTGTACTTAGTTGATAGTGCGCCCATAGCGTCAAACATCATAGTTTGAGACCAATCTAGCTCTTCACCACCACCCGCGAATACGATGTCTTGTTTACCTAGCTGGATAAGTTCCATTGCGTGGCCAACACAGTGTGCAGAAGTTGCACATGCAGAACTCATGGAGTAGTTCACGCCGCGAATTTTAAACGGCGTTGCAAGACATGCAGAAACCGTTGAAGACATAGTGCGTGGAACCATGTAAGGACCCACACGTTTTACGCCTTTCGCTCGCATTGTGTCTGTCGCAACAGTTTGGTTCAGTGCAGATGCACCACCAGAACCAGCAACAATACCTGTGCGATCGTTAGAAACTTGCTCGTCAGTCAGACCCGCGTCTTCGATAGCTTGCTGCATTGATAGGTATGCATACGCAGCCGCATCACCCATAAAGCGCATCTGTTTACGGTCAATGTGCTCTGCTGGGTTGATTTTTAGATCACCCCATACCTGTGAACGAAGACCTTGTTCTTTAAACTGCTCAGAGGCAGTAATACCAGATTTACCTGCTTTTAGAGACGCTAAAACTTCTTCGACGTTGTTACCGATACTCGAAACAATACCCATACCGGTGATTACGACTCGTTTCATTATGACATTCCTATAATTCAAAAATCTGCCAGATGATAACTAAGTTACCTATGAAAAGTGGTCAGCTTTCCCGGAAAACCGTACAATCGCCACAACTTTATCGTCTTCATCACAAAAATTCAGACATTATGACCTCAATTACCAATGCTCAGCTGGGCTGGAACGACGCCGGAACCCCAGTATCAGACCAGTTTGATGACGTTTATTTTTCCAACGTAAACGGGCTCGAAGAGGCCCGCTACGTTTTTCTTCATCAAAATCATCTGCCACAAAGATGGCAGGATTATGACCAACGTCGTTTTGTCATCGGAGAAACAGGTTTTGGTACTGGTCTGAATTTCCTCGCAGTTTGGCAATGGTTTGAAGAATTTAGGCGTCAAAACCCGGATGCGCCACTAAAAGAGCTGCATTTTGTGAGTTTCGAAAAGTACCCTCTGAGTAAAGATGACCTGATTAAAGCTCACCAAGCTTGGCCGGAACTGGCTGAATACGCAAGAAAATTACAGCAATATTATCCAATTGCGGTTCCAGAGTGCCACCGAATTGTCCTTGAAGACGGCGCGATAACCCTAGACCTATGGTTTGGTGATATAAAAGATTGCATGCCTAACGTCCCTGTTGGTGAACAAGGGTTGATTGATGCATGGTTTCTTGATGGTTTTGCTCCCAGCAAGAATCCTGAAATGTGGAACCAAGAGCTGTTCAACGGTATGGCAAAACTTGCTAAACAAGATTGTACCTGTGCCACTTTCACTGCTGCTGGTTTCGTGAGACGGGGCTTGATTGAAGCCGGTTTCGAAATGAAGAAAGTCAAAGGCTTTGGCACCAAACGGGACATGATCGCTGGACACCTAGCCCAGCGAAAGCCTCACACTAACCACAAGCCTTGGTTCCATCGAGATAGCAGTAGCTCGACTCAGTCCGTAGCGATTATTGGCGGCGGCATTGCCAGTGCCACGCTAGCAAAAACGCTCATTCGTCGAGGGATAAAAGTCACACTATATTGTCAGGATTCAGAGGCTGCACAAGGTGCTTCCGGTAATCGCCAGGGCGCAATCTACCCATTGCTGAATGGTTCTCATACAGGTGTGTCCCGCGTCTTTGCTCCGGCTTTTTTGTTCGCTCGTCAATTTATTGTTCAAGCAGCCCAATCGATTAAGTTTGAGCATGATTGGTGTGGCGTGACTCAACTTATGTGGGATGAAAAGTCACAAGCCAAATTGGAACGCATGTTGAGTGGTAATTTTGATAATGGTCTTATCCACCAACTTGGCGTTGAACAAACCAACCAAATACTTGGCTTGCCGGTTGATATGGGCAGCGTGCATTACCCACTTGGGGGATGGCTATGCCCAGCTCAACTCACTCAAGAGTTGATTAAACATTTATCCCAAACTCCACTGTTTGAAGTACGTTATCAAACTAAGATAGACGATATGCGTTGGGATGAAGCACACGCAAGCTGGACATTAAGCAGCGGTGACAAAACCTTCACTCACGATACTGTTGTGGTAGCCAATGGTCATCAGTTCAGTGAATTACCTCAGACGAAAGACGTCCCTCTTGGTCAGGTTAAAGGTCAGGTGAGCCATATTCCGACCAACAGTGAGCTCAGCAAACTCAAAACGGTGCTTTGCTACGACGGCTATATGACGCCGGTAAACCCAAATAACGGATTTCATTGCATTGGTGCGAGCTACGACAGAGAGAATCTGAATCGTGAGTTTGATCCTGTCGCCCAACAAGGTAACGGAGACAAGCTACGTAAATGTGTCCCAGAACAAAGCTGGCCCCACCAAGTCGATACCTCAGGTAACCAATCACGCCAGGGTATTCGTTGTGTGAGCCGAGACCACTTGCCATTTATTGGCAGTGTCGGAGATTTAGACAAAACCAAGCAGGTTTACCACAATCTGCAAACCACTAAACTGGGAGACGCAGAAAAAGCGCCGTCCTATCCTAACCTGTTTTGCATGCTTGGTCTGGGTTCGCGCGGCTTAAGCTCTGCACCGCTCTTAGCAGAAACCTTAGCTTCACAGATATGTGGTGACCCACTACCGCTACCAGTGGACGTATTGGAAGCGCTTCATCCAAGCCGTATGTGGGTAAGAAAATTGAGAAAAGGCAAAGCCATCACTGAGCTCTAAAGTGACAAAGAGAGCTTACCGAGTCATTCTCTATAAGCTCTCTTTCTTAACATCAAGGTAGCATTGATACAGCAGCTTTGACTTGCTCAGCCACTTCCAGACTTTTAAACACGCCGGACTCCAAATCAAAATTGTCGTAAAAGCTTGGAATAGATAAGGAGGCTTTCACTTCAGCGCCAAAGTATGGAGCAGAACCTGTTGCAGCAGCTAATACATTAGATGCACCGCCAGGGCCTGGTGATGTTGAAAGGTAAATGGCTGGTTTATTGGCAAATACGTTACGCTCAATGCGTGTCGCCCAATCAAACAGGTTTTTGTAGGCAGCAGGATAAGAGCCATTGTGCTCGGCGAAAGAAATAACCAACGCATCAGCCTGAGCAATGTCTGCCAAAAACACTTTCGCCCCCTCAGCCTGACCGATTTGCTTTTCTTTATCTTCACTAAACAGCGGAACATCGTAGCTGTTAAGATCCAAAATAGTCACCTCTGCTCCTTCAACTAGATGAGCAGCATAAGTGGCTAACGTTTTGTTGATAGACGTTGAGCTGGTTGAAGCTCCAAAAGCGACAATCTTCATAATCTGATTTCCCATTCGTTTCTCTATATGTGCTTAGAAGAATATCACTGAACAGAAAAGCAACAACCATAAATAATTTAAGGGGTTGTTCGAAAAACTCGAACACCCCCCTTATTTAAGATAATTTAGTGTGATTCTGGTTAGGCGTTGTTCACTAGCTCAACCCATAGGTCATTGACAATAGTGCGGTCAGCAGGAGTAAGTTCTGAGCGAGCGTCATCCAAACTACTTTGAATGCGTCGTTTAAGTTCTTCTAAATCGTTGACGCCTTCTTCCTCACATGAAGCAGCTGATAGAGAAATATGCCCACGTAGGTAACCACCAGCAAACAATTCATCATCAGATGCGTTTTCAATACGCGCATCAATCATTTCTAGCAGCTTTTCTTCAAATTCAATAATCATAATGCTCTATTGCCCAGGTCAGTTTGATTCTCAAAAAGAGTGCAGAGCTTCTCACATTGAGAAAATTAACGCAAACCCTAGTTATATCAAGGGCTGACAGCATGGCACGCGCTGTGCAATTCCTCAACTATTCAACGAAGTTAAGCGAGGAAAGACCCATGGAAAGAAAACAAACGGCTTTGAAGATATCAGTGATGGTCAGTACCTTGTTTCACGCATCGTTCACCTTTGCAGAGACACCATTTACCTCGTGTCCCACTCAGGCATTTTTAATTCAGAATCCAACAGGCACGCCAGTTGCCTATGGTGTCAACATCGACGTAGGTAGCTATGTAACCTTGGATTCCAATCTAGATACTGCAAAGCTAAATGGTGTGGGTTATAGCAAACATGACGACTTCATTTACGGCTGGGACTATGGTACGGCTTCGCTATCCCGAATTGATTCCACCTTTACAAAAACCTTACTCAATGTCAGCAAGCCTTCTGGTGCACCAACTTCTATCTATGTGGGTGACGTATCACTTGATGAAAACGCCTGGTATGGCTATCGACCAAGCTATGGACTCTACAGAATTGACTTAGATACCCTTGTCATGGAGCTTTCATCACCGCCTAGCCAATTCGGCAATCCTGCAATATACGATTTGGCCTTTCATCCTGACAACAGCCTGGCGTATTCCATCGATTCAAATGGTTACCTGTGGGAGATTGATGTCAACGCCGGTACTTCCATCCGACTGAACCAACTGTTAGATAAAAATGTACTCGGATATCGCTTTACTTTTGGTGCGGTCTATTTCGATGTCGATGGTAATTTCTACGCCAGCAACAACAGCAATGGGTATGTCTTCAAAGTAACCATCAATGGAAACAACTCCAGCGCAGACTTTTTTGCTTATGGCCCTTCCAGTAACTCCAATGATGGTGCTCGCTGTGCTCTCGCTCCAGTCGAGCCCAGTGAATACACCGATTTCGGCGACGCACCAGACAGTTACAAAACGACTTTCGCCTCCTCCGGTGCACGTCATGGTATGTCAGATCTTAAATTAGGCTCTGTTATCGATGGAGAGACCGACGGCAGCCCATATCCGCTTAGCGATGATACTTCAGATGGTTCGGACGATGATGACGGTATCCAATTCCCTGTTCCAATTCAGGTCGGACAAACCAGTAAAATCATCGCAACGGCTGCGGGGACATCTGGCAGTTCAGTACTCAATGCTTGGATTGATTTCGATCGAGATGGTGAGTTTGAGTCTAACGAAATCATCATCAGCGACCAATCGATGAGCGATAGTACTGGCGACATCTTCTTCACTGTTCCAACTTGGGCTGTCACTGGAGAGACTTGGGCTCGATTCAGAATTTCCAACACATCGGGCATTGGTCCAAGCGGCGGTGTTCCCGCTGGTGAGGTGGAAGACTATCTGGTCGACATTACAGAAAGCGGAGTGGTAACTGAACTCTACCCCAGCGGTGGCGGATACACTTCTTTCGCCTATGAAGATCAGTATCCGAGAAGCGGAGACTATGACATGAACGATGTACTGATGAACGTTAAGTACACAGAGTACCAGCTCAATGGTCAAGTCATTCGTATGAAAATGGAAGGCAAGGTCGCCGCTCTCGGTGGTAACTACCACTCAGGTTTCGCAATTCGATTACCCAATGTGGCAAGAGAAGACATAAAATCAGACTCCATCCAACTTTACGTGAATAACGCGCTGCAAACTGCGACCGTGCTCGAAACAGACACAGTTGATGCCGTATTCATCATTCACGAAGACTTATGGGACATTACTGAATCAGGTGAGGCCGAAGAGTGCACTATGTTCCGAACTCAAGAAAACTGCGGCACAAGTTATCGCCCAAGTTGGAGCCTAACCTTCTCGTTTGAAAATGCAGTCAACACATCAACTATGCCAGAGTTCCCGTATGACCCATTTATATTTGCAGCACCTGGTCATTATTACGGTGATATCGGTTATCAGTTGACAGGCGGGTTCCCAGGACGAGGTTTAGAGATTCACCTCAAAAACCAATCCCCGACCAGTAAGTTTGACACGCGATACAAGTCTTACGGTGTCGATGCATCAAGTGGTAATACCCACTACCACGACAACAAAGGGCTACCTTGGGCTATAGAAATCCCTACTACTTGGCAACATCCGTACGAACAGGTCAATATTTTAGAGGCTTATACCAATTTTGACGATTATGCCGAAGACGCCACAGGTCAAACTGAACCGACCTGGTACGAAACTTCTGTAGATGGCAAAATTTATATCGACTAAGGGAGAGACGATTATGTGGAATATCAAACTAACGCACTTATTTGCAATGGTACTACTTGTTTCTCTCTCCGGCTGTGGTGGTGGAGGTGGTGAAAGCGGTGAAGCAGGATCTTCAGGTTCATCAACGGGTGCTTCGGCTGCAGCCGCATCAACCAATGAAGATTCCAACACTTTGGCCGATGTGCGTATCGATTATACCAACAATCTCACTTCGGTGTATCAGGTCGACATAGATGTCAGCCTACCTCACCTTTCAGCTTCGCAGGTTTACATCTCCGTTTGTGATAATGCCGGGGGAGCGTGGAGTCTGTTGACTATGACAAATGCCTATTGAAAGCAGCGTTGCAATCCGGAACGGGCAGTTATCAGCTACGGGTACCTAATCACTGCGCATCATTGATAGCGGTAGTTTCTGTCATGGAACCCAACACTGCACCATTGGTCTATACGCTCAATCACAACAATCAAGCCGAAACGACTTGGCTCATTCAGTAACGAAAAGCAAACCAGCCGCATACTGCGGCTGGCTTTATATGACTTCAAACATGGAATAATCAAGAGCAGGCTGCTGATAAAAAGACCTTAATGCATCTGAAAGCATACGAACACGCAGTGGCATACCCTGCTCAAATATCTTGCCGACTTCCGTATGAACCTTGTGCATAAAGGCCAACCGATCAGGTTCAAAGTCTCCGTTTAAGTTATCGCAACTCACTGTAAACGGAAAACCTGCGCTAATAGAGAGGATCCACTCATAAGCCTGAGGCCGAATTTCAACTTTCTCAAATTCAGCCTGAACCGCTTCAGTGCGCCCATCCGGTTGGTACCAATAGCCAAAATCCTCTAATAAGCGGCGCTCTGGTCCTGCAACACACCAATGCGCAATTTCGTGAAGTGCTGACGCATAGAAACCACGAGCAAAAATAATCCGGTGATTAGGCTGATTGTCATCCGCTGGCAGGTAAATAGGCTCGTCGCCCCTAACTCCAAACGCGTATTATACTCATCGAGAAAAGTAGTATTAAAAATGTCGATCAAGTCCTGATATTGGTGGCTCATGGGGATAAAATCATGGTTTGGATTACAGCGCTAAGCATTCTCGCATTTTTGATCCTAATTGCAAATCCCTACACCAACTACTGACATTAGAAATAATTATGCGAAAGCCCCCTTCACAATCATAAAATCTCATTCGTCACAGATCACATTTCCCACTAAACTGACTTTTATTGGTTACAGAATGGCAGATTTCCAATCCGCTAGTCACGTAGGGCGAAACAATGTTATTGAGCATTTTATATATCATTGGCATCACGGCTGAGGCCATGACCGGCGCACTCAGTGCAGGTCGAAGAAAAATGGATTGGTTTGGGGTTATGCTCGTTGCGAGTGCAACAGCGATTGGCGGTGGAACAGTGCGCGATATCCTCCTCGGCCACTACCCGCTCGGCTGGGTAGAGAATCCACAATTTCTCGCAATCACCTGTATTGCGGGCGTGCTAACCACGGGATTAGCCAAATGGATCATCAAGTTTAAAGGGTTGTTCATTCGCCTCGATGCGCTGGGCCTGATTGTGTTTAGCATAATCGGTACTAAAGTGGCATTAGCAATGGGCCATCATGTCATGATCTGTATGGTAGCGGCACTAGTAACAGGCGTTTTTGGTGGGCTATTACGTGACTTAATCTGTCGTCAAACACCGCTTGTATTACACGAAGAGTTATACGCGTCTGTCGCCCTGATTGCTTCAGGCCTTTACCTAGCGTTACTAGAGTTTGGTATTAATGATGTCACCGCGACTATCTCAACTCTAGTCGTTGGCTACATGCTGCGCATGGCTGCGGTTCGCTTTAAATGGCGTCTGCCTTCATTCCACCTTGAGACTGAAGGTTCTCTCCACTAATTCACACGCCCCGTTCTCGGGGCGTTTTATTCTCTAGCGGTCGCTCAACTATGAATAATATTCGACCGAATATTTACCGCTAAGGATCATTTGTGAGCCCGCTTGGATTTACCACCAAAACCTTCCATCGAAGCGCGATTGTGCGATGAAAGTACATTCAAGTATTCTGCAAATCTCTTCATTGGTTTAATAACGCCTCTTCAGGACGACGCACTTGCTCACCAATCGCTAACATATTGATGCTACTTTCAATTACGAGTGCATAGCGGGTTAATTATCCGTTAATTTGTCCTGTGACCTTTTGCACAAACACAGCAGACGACTTATTTTACTCTGGTCGCCCACAAGGGAAAGTCTGATTTCACTATCGTTAAACTCTCTCCATTCTTTTCCTTGCCATCACTTAAAATAAGCTGAAAGGTCTGAAGATGAGAAACAAACAACGTATTACCCTATCGGCAATAACGCTAGCCGTCATCTTGGCAGGTTGTAGCTCCGCGCCAAAAACAAATAATGCTTCCATCCAGCTGACGACACTACTCGACAGCTACCAACATGAATCACAATCTCTGGATAGCACTCACTTTGGTATCGTCAATGATCAGATGGTTGCCGCACGTCAGTCTTTAGATCGTATCTATCTCGACAAGCTTCTTGAGATAGAAAGAAACGCGTTAACCGATGAAGAAAAGGTGTATTACGATACTTTCCGCTTTGACCGCACCATTGCGATTCGCGGTGCAAGCTTCCCCAATACGCGTTTTGGCAACTTCGATGTCCCAGTCACGCATTTTTACAACTATATACAGTGGAATGCCGAAGAAGCGGGCACTGCTATTGATACCGACTCCGACAGTGAACAAACGTATCAAGAACAACTCATCCTGCTCAAAGAGTACACCTCTTGGGTCAGGGGCTTACGCAGCCAATACCAGCAAGCGACACAGCAAGGTATTCAACTACCCGCCATTCTTGCTGAGCGCCTATATCAAAACAGCGTGGACACGATTAGCTACAATAATTTTGCCATGCTCAAAGTAGGATTAAACGACTTAAAAACTCAGTCAGGGTATACGTCAACCTTTGTCAATCAATACACGCAGGAAGTTGAGAAAGCGCAGCGGGCAACCCAAGAGCTATTGGCGTATCTGCACAATCAGTACGTTAAGAGCGCTCGCGGTGAAGGCCAACTCACCGACAAGAATATTGGCTGGGGTGATTTACCCAATGGGCAGAGCTGGTATCAGTGGCACCTAGACCGAAACAGCACCACTGGAAAGTCAGCCGCCGAGTTACATCATATGGGTGAACAGTTGGTCGCGGAAGCTAAAGCGGAAATGATTCGCGTGGCAAAAGTAGTGGTTGCGAAGCGCGGCTCCATTGTGGAAGCAGCGTATCGAGACCCAGCAACAGGTGACGTTTCACCTCGGACGTTTGAACTCGCCACGGACTCAGGCCAGATCAATCTCGGAGAGTTTTTTAAATACCTCAACAGCGAGCAGTTCTTTTTATGGTCGAGATGGTCAGCAAACAACAACCAAGCAATACGCAGCGATCTGCAGTAGCGCATCCTCTCCTTCCGCCTGCGAAAACGCGCTGACGGACTACTATGTGTTTAAAGACAATGCCAACGGTGTCGTTGCCAGCTATTTTAAACCTATCAACACCGACTACACCATAGAGCCAACCCCTGCTGAAAGCGAGATGTATGATGGTGTGGCCTCTTACGATGACAATGTGTTCACTCTCAACACCAACCCAGATTACAGCCTGCAAAAATGGAATGTCTCGACCTTGTTGTTACATGAAGCCGCGCCTGGTCATCATTTCCAAAACGCGTACGCGCAGGAATACCCACCCGCTAATCTGCCCGATTATATGCAGGATATCTGGTACACCGCTTATGGCGAAGGTTGGGCGCTCTATACAGAGTGGCTTGGTATCGAAATGGGCATTTATGGAGAGCTTAACGCGCAGAATCAGCCGACGTTTGTTAACGGCAAAGGCATGTGCACTCCTGACACTGACTATAGCCAGTTCCAAGGCGGAATCTATACAGATGAGCAAGAGTGTAACGCCCTACAGTACTTTGGCAGTCTAAACGAAGCACAACTGAGGAATATGCGCTTGGCGGTCGATACCGGCATTCACTCCAACGGCTGGAGTATTCAGCAAGCACGCGATTATATGCACGCCAATTCTGCGCTCGGCGAAGGTGACATAGAATCAGAAAGCTTCCGTTACGCCGCCTATGTCGGTCAGGCGGTTTCCTACAAATCCGGTTATTTGGTTATCCGAGAATTGCTTGAAAAGGCTCAACAAGAGCTAGGAGATAAGTTTGAATACGCTGAATTCCACGACCAACTGCTACGCTACGGACAGCAACCGATGGAAGTGATGAAGAGCAATATCAACAACTGGATTTCTACAAAACAACAGGCCTAAATGAAAAAACGGCTTCCCTGTGGAAGCCGTTTCTATTCATTAAATCTGAGGTGTTTCTGTCGTCACACCGTGATTCTGACCTCGATGGCGAAGTAAGTGATCCATCACTACAATGGCCAGCATTGCTTCTGCAATAGGCACTGCGCGAATACCAACACATGGGTCATGACGACCTTTGGTGATCAGCTGAGTAGGCTCACCTTCTCTAGTGATGGTTTCACCCGGAACGGTAATACTTGAGGTAGGCTTAAGTGCTATATTCGCAACAATATCCTGACCCGTAGAGATCCCTCCTAAAATGCCACCAGCGTGGTTGCTACCAAAACCGTCTGGAGACAAAGTATCGCGGTGCTCGCTACCCTTTTGGCTAACAACATCGAATCCATCGCCGATTTCAACACCTTTCACCGCGTTGATGCTCATCAGCGCATGGGCGATATCAGCATCCAAACGATCAAAAACAGGTTCACCTAAACCAACCGGAACGTTGGTTGCGACAACCTGGAGTTTGGCACCAATTGAGTCGCCTTGCTTTTTAAGATCGCGAATCAGCTGATCTAACGCATCAACTTTGTCGACATCTGGGCAGAAAAACGCGTTATTTTCAATCTCATCCCAATCCACTTTCTCAATCGATACATCACCCATTTGAGACAGATAAGCGCGGATTTCGATACCAAACTCTTGCTTCAGGTATTTCTTAGCAATCGCTCCGGCAGCGACACGCATAGCGGTTTCACGTGCTGAAGAGCGACCTCCACCACGATAATCACGCACACCATATTTCTGGTGGTAGGTATAATCAGCGTGACCTGGACGGAACTTGTCTTTAATTTCCGAATAATCTTTTGAGCGTTGGTCTGTGTTTTCAATCAACAGACCAATCGAAGTACCCGTGGTTTTACCTTCGAATACGCCAGACAGAATCTTCACTTCATCTGGTTCGCGACGTTGAGTGGTATAACGAGAAGTCCCCGGACGACGACGATCGAGATCCATCTGAATGTCTGCTTCAGTTACTTCCAGCCCTGGAGGGCACCCGTCGACGATACATCCTAGTGCGATACCGTGACTTTCTCCGAATGTCGTTACTCGGAAATGCTGTCCGATACTGTTTCCTGCCATTACTTCCTCAAATTTCTTCAGCCCTGTAAACAAAGCTGTACATTACAATTATTGGTAAATTCATAGTGGCGTTATTGCGATTTGATGTAAAGCCCTAATACCGATCTATTTTGCTTTTCTTTGCCAATAAAAAACGCCGGACAGGGCTGTCCGGCGTTTTATCACATCAAGCGAACTGAATAATACTCAGTCTTTATAGATAGAGAACTCTTCCGCATGCTGCTGCATCTGTTCACGCGTCAGCATGAATACACCATGGCCACCATTTTCAAACTCAAGCCAAGTGAACGGGATATGTGCATATTGCTCCATCATATGAACCATAGAGTTGCCCACCTCACAGATAAGAATACCGTTATCCGTCAGGTAATCTGGCGCATTCGCTAGAATACGACGCACCAATTTCAGGCCATCCGTACCCGCAGCGAGGCCAAGTTCAGGCTCATGCGTAAACTCATCAGGCAAACTGTTCATGTCTTCTTGATCCACATACGGAGGGTTAGACACAATCAGGTTGTACTTCTCTTTTGGCAGATCACGGAACAGATCCGAGCGAATCGGGAATACCTGCTGCTCCATACCATGGTCTTGAACATTCTGTTCGGCCACCTGCAGTGCATCTGTCGAGATATCAATGGCATCGACTTCTGCATCCGGGAAAGCATGTGCACAGGCGATCGCGATACAGCCACTACCGGTACACAGATCCATAATGCGTGTTGGCTCTTCGATGAGCCAAGGTTGAAACTCTGCCTGGATCAGCTCTCCAATTGGAGAACGGGGCACTAGAACCCGTTCATCGACAAAAAACTCTAAGCCACAGAACCAAGCACGGTTGGTCAGGTACGCGGTTGGAGTACGCTCATTAATTCGTTTCACAACGCGCTCAACAATGCGCAAGCGCTCGCTGCTCGTTAATCGAGAATTTAATACATGCGGAGGCACGTCAATTGGCAAGTACAACGTTGGCAGGATCAGCTGAACGGCTTCATCCCATGCGTTATCAGTGCCGTGACCATAAAATAGGTTTGCGGCGTTGAAACGACTCACAGTCCAACGAATCATATCCTGAAGCGTGTGTAATTCTGATACCGCTTCTTCTACAAAAATCTTATCCAAAATTGCCTCCGAAAAGCGCTACAATACTGCCAATAGCATTTATTTATGTATCTATGACCCAATGAGCAAAAAAGACACCGAAATTGATGATGATTTCGCCCTTTTCAGGGATGCAGTACAAGGCGTAAAAAAGTTGCGACAGGATACCATAGTCCAGCAGCCAAAAAAAAATACTAAGCAAAAAGAAATCAAACGTAGCGCGCGTGAAGCCAGCGATACAGAGTTCTATTTCTCTGACGAATTCGTGCCGCTTCTCAGTGAAGACGGACCGACTCGCTATGCCCGCGATGACGTATCTCAATATGAAGTGAAACGCCTTCGCCGTGGCGTGTACGTCCCAGATGTGTTTTTAGATATGCACGGCATGACGCAAAATGAAGCCAAGCGCGAACTCGGCGCGATGATTGCTTACTGCATCAAAAATGAGATTTCATGTGCGTGTGTTCAACACGGTATTGGCAAACATATTCTTAAGCAAAAAACGCCGCTTTGGTTGGCGCAGCACCCGGATGTCATGGCATTTCACCAAGCGCCATTAGAATTCGGCGGTGACGGCGCGCTATTGGTTCTGCTTTCGATACCTGAGAAGTAGAAGACTGGAGAGCTGGAGAAGTTTTCGAGGGCTGACGCTTAGTGTGAGCCCTTTTATTCCAACAAGTTGACTTGTCATCCTCAAGAGTGAGGTACGAACGAGTTGGGGATCTCTTCAAGTGAGTGCACCAAGCTATGAGATTCCCTACTCGCTCCTTCGTCACTCTATGGAATGACACAGAACTGGGTAACTCGCGTTGATTGAATTAAGTCTAGTTTTCCAGCAGGGCGAAGCATTCCATAGGACGTAGTCCTTTCCGCGCTAGCCCTATTTCCTATACTCAGGAGGAATTGGAAGCTCTGACGCTTTAAGATTCGGCCTTTGACCTCCCCGTTTACGAAACTGTTTAAGCTGGAACACATAGGCTAGCACTTGTGCCACAGCCGTAAACAGCCCATCGGGGATCTCTTGCTCTAACTCAGTCGAGTGATAAAGGGCTCGTGCGAGCGGAGGAGCTGGAATCACATAGATGTCGTGTTCACGAGCAATTTCGCGTATTTTTAGCGCCATATGGTCGACGCCTTTTGCGACGACAATCGGCGCTTTATCAGTATCTTGCTTATAGCGAAGAGCCACAGAGAAGTGCTCCGGGTTGGTGACAATCACATCAGCTTGGGGAACTTCTGACATCATTCGGCGTTGGGCGGCTTCACGCTGCAACATACGAATACGGCCTTTGACTTCAGGCTTACCTTCCGTCTCCTTGTACTCATCTTTGACTTCCTGCTTGGTCATCTTCAACTGATCCGCGTGCTGCCAGATCTGGAAAGGGATATCAATCGCGACGACAATCAGCAACGAACAACTGATCAAGAGTACAAAGTTAAGCAAGATATCTAATGCGTGGAAAATGTTCTGCGGATAGACATCCATACTCAACTGGAACAGATCTTTCTGCGCTGCATCGATCAGATAAAATGCGACACCAGAAACCAAAGTGACTTTCAGAATCGATTTAAGTAACTCAACCCAACTTTGCAAGCCCACCATTCGTTTTAGGCCGCTGAGTGGGTTCATTTTTGACCACTTTGGCATCGCGGCTTCGACCGAGAAACTAATGCCACCAACTCCTGCGGCACCAATTAAAGCAGCAATGAACAGAACAGCAAGAATCAACAACAAGGGGCCAAGCAAGCTGACTAACGAACCAAGAGCAATATCAAACAACTTTGGCAAGTCAAAAATTTCTTCACGCGACAGATCAAACAGACGCCCCATAAGTGTATACAACGCACGTGCAAGTGCGTCACCAAACCACATCAAGGCAATAGCGCCAATGACAAGCACAGATACTGACGCTAACTCTTTTGACCTTGCAACCTGCCCTTTTTCACGAGCCTGCTGCAATCGCCTGGGCGTAGCGTCTTCGGTGCGTTCTTGACCGTCTGATTCTGCCAATTCAGCCCCCTAACAATTTAAGCGTATGAAGCGGCACACTTGCTGCTCCCCTTGCAACCAGAATAGCTCATAGTGACTGAATAGCCCGGCGATAATGTACCAACAGAGTAATAAGCCGACGATCAAAGCAAACGCAAAACCCAGAGAGAAGATGTTCAGCTGTGGTGCCGCACGGGTCATAACGCCAAACGATAAGTTGATCGTTAACAACGCGATAATCCCAGACAAGGACATACTCAGTGCAACTTTAAACATGATCCCTAGCCAAAGTGCCAATTCCCTAAAATCGACGGTGCTCAGTGAGCCGCTACCAATAGGTAGTGACTGAAAGCTCATTACCACCAGCATGATCATTTTCAAGTGACCATCGGTCGCGAGGAAAAACATCGTGGCTAGGAACATAAAAAGCTGACCAAGTAACGGCGTATTCTGACCATTGGCAGGGTCAACCATTGATGCAAAACCCAAACTCGCTTGCATACCAAGAATTTGGCCAAGAATCACAAAGGTCTGAATCATGAACTGAGTAATGGTTCCCATCGCGACACCAATGATGATCTGCTCTAAGAGCGTCATGAAGCCTTGCCCAGAGAGCAACTCTATGGTGTCTGGCACAGCAGGGATAACAGGCATTACAGCAAGCGTAATTGCTAAACCAAGATAGAGTCTGACACGAGTAGAAACAAAACGCGCCCCTGTCACCGACATCACCATCAACATGGCAGCGATTCGGGTATAAGGCCAGAAGTAGTTGGCTATCCAGTCGAGTATCAGGCTCGTTGGGTATTCCACGTGAAACCGCCCTAGTAGAGAACCTGAGGCAGGCGCTCAACAATCGAAAAAAAGTACTCCATCATCATTTGTGTCATCCAATGCGCGAACAACATCAACGCCAGCAAAGTCACCACTAGACGGGGTAAGAAGCTCAACGTCTGTTCGTTAATCGACGTTGCAGCCTGAAAGATCGCGACAACCAGACCAATAAGTAAGCTTGGGATGATAATGGCACAAACCATAATCAGAACCATCCACAGTGCATCTTTGAACAACTCGACGAACACTTCAGGCGTCATGTTTTCCTCCCACTACAAGGCAAAGCTGCCAGCTAGAGTAGACAGAATGAGGTTCCAGCCATCAACAAGGACAAATAGCATGAGTTTGAAGGGTAAAGAAACGATCATTGGGGAGAGCATCATCATACCCATCGCCATCAGAACTGAGGCCACTACTAAATCAATAATCAGAAACGGAAGGAAGAGCATAAATCCAATCTGGAAAGCCGTTTTCAATTCAGAGGTAATAAATGCTGGGATCAATATGGCCATTGAGACATCTTCGGGCGCTGTTGCATCTGAACCAGAAATATTAACAAAGGTTTCAAGATCCTTAACTCGAGTTTGCTTGAGCATAAAGTCTTTCATTGGCACTTGGGCGCGGTCAAAAGCTTCACGTGCGGTGATCTGTTCATTGATGTATGGCTGGATAGAGTCTTCATTAATCTTGTTCAACACCGGAGACATGATGAAGAAGGTCAAGAAAATCGCGATGCCTATGATGACCTGATTAGATGGCGTTTGTTGCAAACCCATCGCCTGACGAAGAATCGACATCACCACGACAATACGCGTGAATGAAGTCATCAAAATGACCATGGCAGGCAAGAAACCCAACATGGTCATTAACGCTAATATCTGCAAGTTAATCGAATAGTCTTCGCTACCATCAGGGTTAGTCGTCATGGTGAACGCAGGAATGCCACCACCACCACCCGTAAAACTGCCAGTTGAAATGGTCCGTGCAGCGCCCTGCTCTTTTTCCATGGCGGAGACAGTTACCGATTGTGACGGTGCCGCATTGTCAGGAATTGGGGTTGCAATACTTTCCTCAGCGAACGAAGTCGCCGCAAAAACGCTCAGGCATAGAGTCAGTATCAGTAACGCTAATCGACTAGTGTTTATCATTCTTTCTTTTTCAATAGCTGAGTCAATTGGGTCGCAAAAGGACTGGACGCCAATGCAGATTTATTCAGCTCCTCCTGAGTCAAAGGGGTATCCAACTTGGAAATCAGCTGTACCGACTGTGCGGTCACTCCCACTAAAAATTGCTCTTCACCCGCCTGTACAATCATGATTCGTTCACGAGTACCGACTGGTATCTGACGCACGATATTCAGGCCTCCTTGGTTAATCATCGCTGGCACTCGCATACGTTTCAGTAACCAAGCCAAAAAGAGGATGAATGCGACGACGAACAAAAGCGACCCAAACGTGGTCGCCCAATCTAGCTGATTACCAGATGCAGTTTCAGCCCAAACAGACGGAGAGAGAAGCGTAAAAAGACACAGAGACACTCCTTTTATCTGTTTTCTCATAATTTACCTTAGCTTCTTAATCCGCTCAGTCTGGCTGATAACGTCAGTCAAACGAATACCAAACTTATCATTGACTACCACCACCTCACCGTGAGCAATCAAGGTACCATTAACCAACACGTCCAACGACTCCCCGGCTAAACGCTCAAGTTCAACAACAGAACCTTGGTTAAGTTGGAGCAAATTACGAATGCTGATTTGTGAACGGCCTACTTCCATAGAAATCGTCACTGGAATATCCAGAATCGTATCGAGTTTGCGGCGTTCGTCTTCTGAAATAGGCGACCCAGTATCTTGTAACTCATCAAGTTGAGCGGCCATAACTTCATCTACATCTACCTCTGGCGCATCAGGGTCTTCACCTAGTGCAGCAGCCCATTCATCCGCCAGTTTTTGATCGTCGCTCGGTTCCATACCTGTTACCTATTTACTCTATATTAATCTTCAATTTCACCGTCATCTTCTTCTAATTCAGAAATGACATCTTTGCCCAAGAAAGCGATGTCGGTCTTGACCACATCCGGGCGCTTAATTTCCTCTGAAACCTGAACCGCAAGTTGTTCACCAGAGCGTCCCATTTTGACGCGGAATGTTGGAAGTTCTTCAACAAACATAGTGGCATTTTCAGGCATAGTGATAGGAATGATGTCACCGGGTTGCAGCTCCATCAAATCTCTTAGTGAAATATCCTGTTCCAGTAGATTCACGCGGAAGTTAACCGGAACATCCATTATCTCCTCGCGAAGTGCGGTGCTCCAACGAACATCCGTTTCCATCTTATCTGACTGAACACCAGCATCAAGCAGTTCGCGGATCGGCTCCACCATAGAGTAGGGCATCACCACATGGAAATCACCACCGCCGCCATCAACTTCTATATGGAAAGAGCTGACAACAATCACTTCCGTCGGGCTGACAATATTTGCCATGCTTGGGTTCACTTCAGAATCGAGATATTCAAACTCGACGCCCATGACTGGAGACCAAGCCTCTTTGTAATCTTCAAACACAATCTTGAGCAGAAGTTGTACAATTCGACGTTCAGTTGGCGTAAACTCACGCCCTTCAATTCGAGCATGAAAACGCCCATCACCGCCAAAAAAGTTCTCTACCAAAATAAAAACTAAGCGGGCTTCCATGGTAATAAGTGCAGTACCTTTTAGCGGTCTAAAGCGTACCATGTTCAAACTAGTCGGCACATACAAAGTATTTTGATATTCACCGAATTTCATCATTTGTACGCCATTTATAGACACTTCGGCGGTTTTTCTCAGCATGTTGAATAAGCTGATCCGCAGGTGACGCGCAAAACGTTCGTTGATCAACTCCAGCGTTGGCATTCGACCACGAACGATACGGTCTTGCGAAGAGAAATCAAAGTCTACTGCGCTGGGGTCCGCCGCGGCACCACCACCGTCGTCTTCTCCCTCATCGACATCGTCGACACCGTGGAGCAGCGCATCAATCTCGTCTTGGCTTAATAGATCGGTCACTCTTCACCTACTGTATTACAAAATCAGTAAACAACACTCGTTCAATCACGGGTTGCCCTACCGCACGAGTCAAACTCGCTTTAATATCTTCTGTGGCTTTATCTCTCAATTCCACCCGTCCGTTGACACTACGTAGCTGATCGACGGTCGCTGAAGCGAAAGTACCAAGTAATGAGCTTTCAACCAATGGCGAGTGGTAACGGGCTAAGTTTTCATTTTCAGTACCACGCACCATCAGCTGTACTTTAATTTGCACAAGCCGATCTTTTTTATCACCCGTGACATTAAATAAAAATGGTTGAGCAATATTGACGTAAGAAACAGGCTCTGTTGATACCACCACTTCTTGTTGGGCAGTTTGCGCTGCTTCTTCAGATTCATCCGATCCCATCAGGAAAAAAGCAGCGCCACCGCCGCCAACGAGTAGAACAACAACAGCGATGATGATAATTAACAGCTTGCTTTTGCCTTTGGGTGCTTCTGCTTCTATTCCTTCGTCTGCCATATTTAACTTTCTCTATTTTCTTACTTTTCTATAGTTTAAGCGTAATAACTGATTCCATCACGCTTTGTTGTGACATTCAAATCAAGATTGACGTCTGGTTCAAGGTTTTCTTCACCTGCAAAGGTCTGGTTGCCGTTACCTTGACCGTTTCCAGCCCCATTTCCAGCCGCATAGCGATTTTGTTGCTGTCCCGAAGATTGCTGCTGAACAGAAGAGTCCCCCAATTGAACGCCCTGCTGGGCTAGCATCTCACGTAAACGAGGCATGGAATGCTCGATGACATCCCGCGCCTGTTGATTTGCCACCGTAAAGTGCACCGTCGCTCCCTCTCCAGTCATACTCATACGGATCTGGAGCCGACCTAATTCTGGTGGATCAAGACGAATGTCGATATTTTTCAGATTCTTCGACATCATCATTTGGACTCTTTCAGCCACTTGATCGCCTGCCATTTCTCGGTTTAACTGCATAGGAGCCTGAGCAGCCGCTTGATCTGCTCGCATTTGATGCTGCGCTGTTAAGCCTTGCTGGCCTGCGGCTTGAGACAACTGCTGAGCAAAGCCTGTTTCATGTCCTTGGTCAGCACTTTGTTTGCCCTCGCTCCCAACGAGCTTACCTAAAGACCCTGCCGCTTTTGCTCCCATTACCGCTTTGAGCATAGCCTGTTCACTGGCAACTGGTGTAGCGGCAACTTGCTGAAATTGACTAGCAGCAAGATCATTTGTCAGCGGTATAACTGCTGCCTGCGGGGCAACTTGTAGATTGTTTTGGGCAGCAGTAGAGAGGTTGGAAGGGCTATGCAAAGCCTGCTGTACAGATTGCGCTAACTGCGCCTTTGGTTTGGCATCCGGTTGCATTGGTAGTTCATCATTTCCTGCTTCTGCCGCAGTAGCGCCCCAAGGTATTCCAGTCACAGGGGCAACTGTGTTGGCTGCAACCGTTGGGTCAATAGCAATGTCAGCTTCGTTCACCGATGCCATTGATAGCGACGAGTTAGATGACAAACCTTTCTCTACAGCAGGCCCTACAACTTCACTACGCTGGCTCAGCGTTTGCCTATGCGCCTCTGCTTTTGCAGACTCCAAAACCAGCTCAATCTCTTTATCGGACAAACCTTGAATTTTCAGCTCATGTTTTAGCTGTTCAATTTCAGGATTGGTCAGTGTAGTTTTATCGCCTTTGGGCTGGGCCATTGCCGCTGCATCCCCAGTGCTAGCCATCATTGCACTACCACTGTGATTGTCTGCAGCCATGACATCTTCTTTCAGCTGCGCTTCAGATTGAATAAATGGTTTCACACTCTCTGGAACCATGACTTGTTGCTCATCAGTCAGTTCAACCTCAATCTTATTACTATTCGAAGCAGCTGACACATTGGCGTCAGTCAGCTCTTCATCCTGATATTGGGCTGACAAGAAGGGAGTGACAGAATCCATCTGTGTCTCTTGGTGTAATTTTTCTTGCTTTTGTTGGAAAGGGTCGGCTACCTGAGCCGAAGACTCTGATGATTGTGGCAACTCGTTGCCGTTTTGGGGTTTAAGCGCTCTATTGGCTTCATTTAAACGACTCAACAGTTCTTCGTTTTCAGACACAATTTTATCTGCGTCTCCTTCAGGTTGTTGAGCGGCTTGTTGTTTAGTAGAGAGCTCAGCGTCTCCTTTACCGGCCTGTGTGTCTTGGTCTGTTTCCGATTTGAGCAACGCATCAGTAGAAGTACTTTTAGCATCAGAGGCTACCACCTTTTCTGGTTGAGACTCGCCTTCGATACTGACGTCGTCACTATCGCTAACCTCTTGATCTAATGAGGCTTTGATACGTTCCTCCCCTTCAATCTGCTGAGCCACTTTTTTTGACTCCACATCGGAAGCTTTTTCTTCGCCAGATTCACCCTTGATAAGTGACGCCAACTTGGAGAAAAAACCCTCAGACTGTTTGGCGTCCTCACTAGCTTCAACCGATTGAGGTGACGATGTTGCCCCTTTAGAGGCATCGGAAACCGGAGTTAGATTCACATTCATAAATAGATCACTCACGCATAATTGAGAGGGCAGTCACGGCCAATAATTCAAACAGTAAGTAGCGGCAACACGTTATTTAAAGAGGAAATTTGCAAGAAGTGCGCCAATCAGAAAGGTAAAGAGCTCATTAATGTGATGCTAGTTCAGTGTACGACGAGAATATTGGAGGGTTGAGAACTCATCCATTTGTTTTTGCTCACGAATATTCTGTAAGCGTTCTTTCTCGGTCTGCTTTTTCTCAATCAGCCACTCGTAAGAGCGGCGTTGTTTGCGACATTCGAGCCAATTTTGCTCACAACTGTCAACTTGTGATTTGAAATGCTCCTCTGCCTGCTTCTGCTTAGCCAAGGTTTCATCTAATGTCGTAAGGAAGCGGTTCAGATGAGAGTATTGGCTAGCTGTCAGCCCTTGTTTGCCTCTTTCGACCAGTTGATTGCAGTAATCAAGACGATAGTTTTCTATCTGCTCCAGTTGCTGATAATAACCATCCAATTCTACTCGTGCCTGATTGAGCGCAAGTACCGCTTGGTTCTCTCGTTCCTGAGCCTGGCTTAACAAAAATCCAACGCATTATCCATAAATTACGACTCTCCCTGTAGAAGATTGCGTAACATATTGACACACATGTCGAATGGAACGGTCTCTTTCATCGCCTGCTGTAAATACCCATCCAGCCGTGGTTTTAAAGTAAACGCACTGTCAATGGCTGGATCAGATCCCGGTTTATACGCACCAATCGATACCAAATCCTGATTTTTACGGCAAACAGACAACACCTGACGTACCGCTTTGGACATCAACATCTGCTCTTCGGAGGTAATTTGTGGCATGACACGGCTGACTGATTTCTCGACATCGATCGCGGGATAATGGCCAGCATCCGCCATTTCACGAGACAATACTATATGACCATCTAAGATCGCTCGCGATGCATCAGCAATCGGATCTTGAAGATCGTCACCTTCCGTCAACACAGTAAAGAATGCCGTAATAGACCCTTGTTCTTGGCTGCCATTACCCGCTCGCTCCACCAAGGCTGGCAGCTTGGCAAATACCGAGGGAGGATATCCTTTGGTCGCTGGCGGCTCACCAACAGATAAAGCAATTTCACGCTGAGCCTGAGCAAATCGCGTCAAAGAATCCATCAACAGTAGTACATCTAATCCTTGATCACGGAAATATTCCGCAATCGTCAACGCAGTCTGACAACCTTTAAGTCGCATCAGTGGAGAAGAGTCAGCCGGCGCAGCCACGACAACCGAACGTTGACGTCCGTCTACCCCAAGAATTTCTTCAATGAATTCTTTTACTTCACGTCCACGCTCACCAATTAGACCAACAACAACGACTTGGGCCGTCGTTCCTCGAGTCATCATACCTAAGGTAACCGACTTACCCACACCAGAACCAGCGAACAGGCCAATACGCTGACCTTTGCCTACCGTCAGAAGTCCGTTAATGGCTTTGATACCAACATCAAGAGGCTCAGAAATGGGTTTACGCGCAAGAGGATTAATAGGATCGGCGTTGAAAGCTGCTCTTTTCTCTGTATACAAAGGCCCTTGGCCATCTAACGGATTACCAACACCATCGATCACTCGTCCAAGAAGTTCCATACCAACAGGTAAGCCGGCGTCACTCGTCAAAGGCGTGACTTTAGCACCAGGCAATACACCAGTGATTTGCTCGCTCGGCATTAAGTAAAGGTTGTCACCTGAGAAGCCGACGACCTCTGCTTCCATTTCTCCGTACATGGTTTCGACTTTGCAGAGACTGCCAATGGGAGCGCGACATCCGGTAGCTTCAAGGGTTAATCCAACAACCCGAACGAGTTTGCCTGAAGCAACAGGGCGACAAGTTAACCCTTGAGTTTGGTACTGAGATAGGCGTTCAGCCAGTGCTAACATTACTCACCACCTTGGTGGCGATTTACCCCACAAAAACTCTGCAATACATTACGTACTCTGTCTTCAAGGCGATAGTTAACACTCGACTCACCCGCTTCGATCTGCACATCTCCACGATTCAGTGCAGGCTCTGCCATCAGAGTCCAGTTACGAAATTCCAATTCTTCTTCACCATATGCAGAACGAATGGTTTCAACGTCTTCTGGATGAAGTTTGAGGGTAATCGAATGACCAGAGACTGGCAGAGATTCAACAGATTGCTTAATCGTATCAAGTACAACTTGAGGGTTGGTTTGTACTTCGACATGAACCACTTCTTTAACCAAAGTCAGTACCATGTCGACTAATTGCTTTTCAACCTGAGCATTCATTAACTCAAGCGGTTGAGCAAACTGATTCGCAAGTCCAACCAATGTTTGGACTTGCTGTTGGATGAATTCTTGCCCTGCTTCGATGCCTTCGGCTTTACCCGCATCCAACCCTTCTTGATGACCTTCTTGCTGACCTTGTTCTTTGCCTTTATCGTAGCCTTGCTTAAAGCCGGCTTCCTGCCCCTGAAGCAAACCTTCTTCATAGGCTTGCTGCTTAATAAGCTCGATGTCTTCAGCTGTCAGCTCTTTAGGCGCTTCTTCTTCAGGCTCAGAAGAAATGGGCATCCAGCTTGGGTCATAATTCATCGCAGTTTCTTTCGCCTGCTTATGAGTTTCCGGCGTATAGTCCGGCATTCCCCAGCGCTCTGGCTTTTGAATTTGCTCGTCATTGTCCAAGCGCAGAAAACCGCGCTTTCTTTCCCCAGACATAAAATGATTACCTGTTTTTAATTACAAGAATTCGTCTGCACCGCCACCTAGCATTATCTCACCGGAGTCAGCCATACGGCGAGCCACAGCCAATACTTCTTTCTGTGCGGCTTCCACATCAGAGACTTTAATCGGCGGCATCGCTTCAAGATCATCACGCATCATCTCAGCAGCACGTTTAGACATGTTCTTGAAGATCTTCTCACGCAGAGGCTCATCTGCGCCTTTAAGTGCACGTTGCAACGCGTCTTGTGGAACGTCACGCAACAGCTTCTGAATACCTTGGTCGTCGACTTCGATAAGGTTCTCGAAGACAAACATAAGATCCTGAATCTGCGTTGCCATGTCTTCGTCCTGATCGCGAATCTGCTCCATCAGGATACCTTCAACATTGTTGTCCATGTAGTTCATGATTTCTGCTGCAGCCTTCAGGCCGCCAATTTTGGCAGCTTGCGCACCGGCTTGACCTGCGAACTGTTTCTCCATGATTTCATTCAACTCGGCAAGCGCTGAGGGTTGTACTTCTTCTAAGTTCGCGATTCGCATCATCAAATCGAGACGGTCACGTTCGGCAAACTGAGATAAGATTTCTGCAGATTGATCCGGTTCGAGGTAGGACAACACAATAGTTTGAATCTGAGGGTGTTCGTTAATAATGATACTGGCAACCTGACGAGGATCCATCCACTTAAGTGAATCCAAACCCTTCGAGCCAGTGCCCAGCAATATTTGATCTACAAGATTGTTGGCTTTGTCTTCACCAAGGGCGGCAACCAATGCATTTCGCATGAAATCTTCACTGCCCATACCTATGTTGGTGTATTTCTGAATATCTTCCAGGAAAGCTCGGTGTACCGCTCCGACTTTTTCTTGGCTTAAGTCAGCAGCACGAGCCATCGCGCTACCAACACGTTGTACTTGTTTAGGTTCTAGGTGACGAATGATACCTGCTGCGTCTTCCTCATTTAAACTCAACAGGAGTATCGCTGCACGTTCTTCGCCCGGTATAGTTTCTATATCCACGGTGTTCTCTACAACTTCGCCACCGCCTTCTCCCTGTGGTACGACTTCGTTAGGCATCTTCCATCCAGTTCTTCACTACTTGTGCCGCCAGTTCAGGCTCGTTAGCAACTAGCGCTCTAACTGCTTTCAGCACATCTTCATCTTTATGGAGGTTAGGTAAGTCAATACTGGAGCCAAATTCAAACAACTCACCACCATCCATATCTCCACCAATCAGACTGGTTTCACCATCAGCCCCAATCGGTAACCCATCTGGTCCATATAGCTGATCATCATCTTCCGACGCAGGGTTGAGCAGTTTCTTCAATGCTGGGCGAACCAGAACAAGCACAACCACTATGATCACCAACGCACTGGCAAACCAACGGACCCAATCGTTGAAGTTAGGGTGCTCCCAGATAGGTACATCTGCAATTACTTCAATTTCTGGTTCCGCGAACTGCATACTCAGTACATTGAGCAAGTCACCCCGGTTTTCATCAAAGCCAACAGCACCAATCAACACCTGACGGATAGACTGCAGTTCTGCATCCGATAGAGGCTGGTACGTCGTTTCACCGCTATCAGGGTTAACCGAAGCGCGGTTTTTAATCGCAACGGCGACCGTTTGACGATTGACGATACCTGTCTGACGACGCTCATGGCTGATGGTCGTATCCAACTCAAAGTTACGTGTTGCTTCCTTATGTACAGAACCCTGTCCCATCAATGAGCCGTCTTTCATTTGCGCGACATCTTGAGGAATAGAAGCGTCTGCCGGAGGCTGGTTACTCAACGCACCGGGAACACCTGCCACTACATTACCATTATTATAGTCTTCCAGCGTGTATTCACTTCTGGTTGATGGTGTATTGGGATCAAAACTTTTACGCGTTTGCTCTATGGCGCTGAAGTCCAACTGGATATCGACTTGTGCGGTATAGTTGCCAAATCCAAGGATAGGAATAAGTACAGAGTCAATCTTGTCACGTAGTGCTTGTTCCTGCTTACGCTCTAATTCGTGCTCTTTACGCCGCGCTGCTGAAGCTGGATCTTGCGAACCCGAACTGAGTAAACGACCATGTTGGTCTGTCACAGTAATACGAGTCGGTTTCATGCCTGGGACTGCACTTGCCACCATATCCACGACAGAGTCAACTTCTTCTTGCTTAAGTGACGTGCCAGTACGAAGTGTAAGGAAAACGGAGGCCGATGCTTCTTGATTATGACGAACAAAAACGCTTTGTTTCGGTAAGGCCAGCAGCACGCGTGCTTTGCGCACTTGTTTCATTTCTTCAATCGCTTTGGCTAACTGACGTTCACGGCTGAGTTTTAAGCGTTCCTGCTCTAAACGCTGAGAAACACCGAATCCCATATCTTGCATCAGAATTTCATCGCCGGCTTGCTTCTCATTGTTTAAACCAGCACGAACCATGTTCAACTTGAGCGAGTTGTATTCACTGGCCAGAACAGAGATGGTGTTCCCTTCCAGTTTGTAATCAATTTTCTGTTGATCAAGGTAATCTAGGACAGGAATTAACTCTTCTGTATCGTAAGCTCCGAGTGGACGCATTTCTGGCTCTCTTACCCAGAAAAACAGCATCACTATTAGGGCGACACAGATGGAGATGGAAAGCACCAACACCACTTGACGAAGGAGATCAAGATCCCCCACTGCCATATCAAATTTGGATGAGCTTTGTTCATCCAAGTCTGGATTTTGAACATCAGTATCCATTTCTGATGTCGCCATCATCGCGGTATCAGGACCACCGTCCGACACCGCAATATCCGTTGATTGATTTTGTTCAGCCACAGACTATACCTATCACTTAAACGGGCATGTTCATCAATTCTTTGTACGCTTCAACTAGCTTGTTACGTACTTGAATCGTTGCCTCAAACGCAACGCTGGATTTATTTCGCGCGATCATTACGTCAGATAAAGACACATCCTCATCGCCACGATCAAATCTCATTTGCAAGTTACTTGATGTCTTTGACAGTCCATTCACATTGTTGATGGCATTGTTAAGCAGATCGCCAAAATCCGCACCGACCGTATGACCAGTCGCGGCAGGTTTAGTGTTCGCTGCTTCGAACATCATTGCTTGCATTTCGCCTTGAAAACCATCAACTTTCATAGAGCACCTCGGACGTCAACTCTTTGACTACAATTCTTGCTGTAAATATGACGCTGCAATCTACATGCCATATCAATTTGAGCGTCGAAAATAGCACGTTAGTTTGGAATATCAATCCCTGCATCACGCATTTTTGCTAACTTGTAGCGCAAGGTGCGTGGGCTGATACCTAATTTCTCAGCCATTTCCTTTCGACGGCCATTGCATTCCGATAATGTCTCCAGAATGATAGCGTATTCCTGCTCTCTCAGTTCACCACCAAGACCAACGCCAGTAGCGAATACGTTATCAGGCTCAGCGATCGGTTTAATATTGGGGGCCGTAATTTCACCCGTTTCCACTACATGCTGTAAACTGCCAGCATCCTGCCAGTCTAGGCCTTCAAGTAAAATATGATCGCTCGAAACATTACCATTCTCACTGAGAATTAATGCTCGTTGCACAACGTTATCCAATTCACGTACATTTCCAGGCCAAGAATACGCCAATAATTTACTCATAGCGCTTGATGAAAGCACAGGAACAGGTAGCCCTAGCTTCTTACAATGACGCTCTATTAGGTGGCTCGCTAGTGGCTCAATGTCACCTTTACGCTCACACAATGCCGGCCAAGCTAATGGGAATACATTCAAACGATAGTATAAATCCTCTCGGAAATTGCCTTCCTGAACATACATTTTGAGATCACGGTTACTGGTGGCCAACACTCGGACGTCAAGCTTAATGCTCTTACGGCTGCCTAAACGCTCGACCTCACGCTCCTGCAACACACGGAGTAATTTGGCTTGAAGGTTCAAATCCATTTCACTGATTTCGTCTAGCAGAATGGTACCGCCCTGTGCTTGTTCAAATTTACCTGGACACGCTTGAATAGCACCAGTAAAAGCGCCTTTTTCATAGCCAAACAGCGTTGCTTCAAGCATATTGTCAGGAATCGCAGCACAGTTGATCGCGACGAATGGCCCATCTTTACGATTCGAGGCGTTATGGATATAGCGTGACATCACTTCTTTACCTGAACCACTCGGTCCTAACACCATAACGTTGGCATCTGTTTTGGCGACTTTGTCAGCCATTGCAAGTAGCTTCAGGCTTTTCGCATCCGCCACAACCGCATCACCATTATCATCCGATTTGACCGGCGCATAGCGGCTGACCATATTCAGTAAAACTTCAGGTGCAAATGGTTTGGCCATATAGTCAATGGCGCCATCTTTCATGGCTGAAACAGCATCTTCAATATTGGCGTATGCCGTCATGAGCAATACAGGTAAGTTTGGCCAGTGTTGTTTAATGTTACGTAACAGTGCCAAGCCGCCCATACCAGCCATTTGTACATCGGACACAACAATATCAACGGCGTGAGCTTTGAGTTTAATCAAAGCATCTTCAGCACTATCGGCTTCTAACCACTCATATCCAGCCAGTGCTAGGGTATCGACCAAGGCTTCGCGTAGACCTTCATCATCTTCTACGATTAGTACTTTGCTTTGTGCCATTATCCTTCTCCTGTCATTATATCGTGGTCAGCATGCGGAGCACGCTCCAAAGGAATACAGATGGTAAAACATGCGCCATCACCTTCTTCTGAAATCAGTTCTAACCTTCCGTCGTGAGCACGGCATACCATTTGAACAACGGCTAGGCCAAGTCCCGTACCTTGGGATCGAGTGGTGAAGAAAGGTTCCATTATTTGGTTATGTAACTCTTTAGGTACACCTGGGCCGCTGTCTTGTACCGAAATTTTCAATTCGTGGTTAACCGGTCGGAAAAAAACATCAACTTGAGATTCCTTTCCTGCGATTTGAATGGCATTCATCACCAAATTACTTAGCGCCGAAGCAACCGCATTCGCATTGCCCAATAGCTGAGTGTCTTCTTGTTCGACTTCAAGGTGATAATCAATCTGGTTGTTCTTAAGAGCGGTTTCCACCATAGGAGAAAATTCAGACACCAATTCTGAAATGGTGAAAGGCTTCACCACTTTGTTGTCCCCTCCCTTGGCAAACAGCAACATGTCGTTGACCTGTTTTTCCAGATCATGCAAGCGATCCATCAGCTTGTTTTGGAAACGATCTTTCGTCGCAGGTGGTAAGTTCGGAGCGCCCAGATTTGATGCGTACAACATCGCACTGGAAAGAGGAGTCCTAACCTGATGCGCTAAAGAAGCAACCATACGCCCTAACGAAGACAAACGCTGCAAATCGCTGATGCGAGACTGTAACAGGCGTGTCTCAGTCAGATCGGTAATCAAAATCAGCTGGCCTGTCGTAGACGCTGAAATCGCCAAACGCACTTTACGGCCATTACGAAGAGAGATTTCATGACCATCATCTTCACGGGGAGAAAATGCTTGTTGAATCACTTCAAACCATTTTTGGCCTACAAGCGGCATCTCTAGCAACCGCTGAGCTTCAGGGTTCGCTTCATGAACAACGCCTTGAGTATCGAGCAAGATCACGCCTGCAGGCATGACGTCCAACACCTGTTTGTATCGTTCAACTTGTTCTTCGAGTGTTCCAAGTGGTTGCTGATTCATGATCGCCTGAGCTGATTGCATGTCGAATTTCTGCCTTAAAAACTACAATAGCCTGACATGCAATAAACAGGCCAGGCTATTTTTCATATATTTCAGAAACTTAATGTAGAGTCGGTATTTTGACAGCGTCGAAAATACCCAAATTAACGCTGCACATTGTATTTTCTCATCTTCTCAACCAGCGTTGTCCTACGCATTCCAAGCATATCAGCAGCACGGGCAACTACGCCTCCCTGAGCCTCTAGCGCTTGGTTTATCATGTTAACTTCCAACTCGGCTAACATCTCCTTAAGGTTAACACCTTCAGGCGGTAACTCTTGAGGGGCATTGGAGTTTTCATGTAGGGCTTCAGTCGCATCAAGGCTGAAATCTTCAGAAAAAATATCCTGCAATACGTCACGTTCCTGTTCTTCAACAGAAGCAAACGCATTATGCTCTGGCTGAAACTCAGGGATATCACTATATCGATACTTGGTTGGTAGGTGATTGACGTCGACCAAACTATTTGGATAAAGAATGATCATTCGCTCGACAAGATTCGCCAGTTCGCGAACATTACCCGACCAATTGTGCTCCATTAGTGAGTTGATTGCTCTCGGCGTAAAGCATATTGGCTGAGCGCCCTCAGCTTCCATTCGCGTCATCAACTCTTGCAACAGCAACGGGATATCCTCTATACGGTCACGTAGTGCTGGCATTTCGATTGGGAACACATTGAGTCGGTAATATAAGTCTTCACGGAAAGACTCATCATCAATCATGGTTTCCAAATTACGGTGAGTTGCCGCAATAACACGAACATTGACGCGAATAGTAGTGTTACCACCAACACGCTCAAAACAACGTTCTTGTAATACTCGTAGCAATTTGACCTGCATTGGCATCGGCATATCACCGATTTCATCAAGGAACAAGGTACCGCCTTCTGCCAACTCAAAACGCCCTTTACGAGAGGTAATCGCTCCAGTAAAGGCCCCTTTTTCATGGCCAAACAGTTCACTTTCGAGCAGATCAGGAGGAATAGCACCACAATTGATTGGCACAAATGGCCCAGTTCGACGTGTCGAATGGTAATGAATGTTGCGTGCAACAACCTCTTTACCTGTTCCTGATTCACCAAGGATGAGCACATTGGCCTCAGTAGCGGAGACTTGCTCTATCAGGTGGCGAACTTCTTTAATACCAATACTCTGCCCAACCAAACTTCGGAATAGAGTATTTTTTCTTGAGGACGAAACTACATTGACACCTTTACGACCAAGGAAATCTTTGCAATGACGAAGCGCTTCACTTAACTGAGGATAATTTAAAGGGTATTCCAGTTCACCAACATAATTGGTCATTTCGTCAACTGGATAAGAATGTGTTCCCACGATAAGTAAAGGGATATGGTTAGCTTGGGAGAGTCGAGTACTCATCTGCGTTGAGAAGTTCTGGCTCTGAAGAGAACCAACAATGCATCCAGCCCAAACATCCGACCAGTTAACGTCGTTCAGCTGTGCGGAACTGATCGCCTCACATTGTTCTCCGACAAATTCTAATATATTACTCAGATTGATGCGTGCTTGGGCATCATCTTCAATTACGAGCAGCTTTGCTAAACCTTGCATAGGTGAGAATTATTGCCTTTATCTTGAAACGTTGTGTCTGTTATTTCTGTTTCTAACAACTAATCTAACTATAGAACAGGATTAGTGATAGACAATTTATAAACTTCAGCAACAAAATAAGCCACTAGGCTACTAAGTGGCTTATATTCTATTTGATAAAAAAATAAAGGCAACCAAGCAATTAGGCGATGTGATATCTGCCCAAAAGCTTTTTATGCAAGATATTTCAATACAACTGTAAAAAGTAAACTTATATCTTAGATTCCTACATCAGTCGCAGTCAGATTATGGTATTCCGGTGGAATTTGTTCCCATGCTGATTTAATCTCGCGAATGATATCAATCACGTCATCAATAGGTTGAGGATCATTCTTATGATTTGCCTCAGTGATTTGGGTAATCATAAACTCGTATAACTGATCCAGATTCTGGGCAATATCACCACCATCGTCCATCGATAAACAACTGCGTAAGCTAATGATGATATCTAGGGCTTTACCCAGTCTCTCACCCTTGATCGGAATATTGCCCTGCTCCATTGCCGCTTTGCCCTGAATCAAGCGCTCGATAGCGCCCGCCATCAGCATTTGAACAATTTTATGCGGGGAGGCAGCACTGAGCTGGCTATCTACCGATACCTTCTTGTAAGCCTGTAATGAACCACGCATAACAATCCTCTTTATAAAAATTTCTTGTACTGCTGCACTGATTTGTTGCCATAGCGGTACTTTTTCAAACTACTGCCAAGTTCTGCGGTTTTCTTCTGCATCAACTCAACAGTCAACTGAGTACGCTCGATGGCACTCTGCCATTCTGGTAACTGAGCTAACTCTTGTTGTTCATTAATAGTACTTATCAAGGTTAGCAATAACTGTTCCCTTTTATCGACCAACTGAACGATTTCTTCAGCATTAATGTCACCAGCTGAAAGATTATTGGCAATATCGCGATCAAGATCACAAAGAAATGAGATCTGTGCCAAAAATCATCCGCCGAGTGCATTCATCATACCTGCTAACTGAGATTGCATATTACTCGTCGCGTCTTGCATCGCCGTAAATTTGGCGTGTGTACGTTTCTCTAGACTGTCCATACGGCGATCCAGAGATGCTTGATCATCATCAAGGCGATAGTTTTGTTCGACCATGCTACGCTCACGAGTGCGAATTGAGCCAGTAACGCCCGTTATCCCCTGAATCGCATCTTCAACTTTTTTCGCAAATCCTTGGTTACCGCCAAAGAAATCTTCTAACTTACTGAAGTTGTTATTGAGCTGGCGATCCAACATGTCGTAATTGATTTCCAGTGTCCCCTGACGTGTCGTTGTAATACCGAACTCAGTCAGTGTTTTCAGATCTTCAGGGGCAGGTTCAACTCTTGAAGAAAACACCGATTTCAATCTTGAATCGGCACTGCGAACCACACTATCACCCGCTAGAGGTCCTGCGGCTCCAGTTCGCGGGTCGACTCCTGAAAGCTCTTGAGAGACCTGATAAAACTGGTTGTATGCCGAAACGAATTGCTCAATATCGTCTCGTACGCCCTGACGATCATATTCGATATCAATCTCCGAAGGCGTTTTACCTTGTTCGGAACGACCTTTGAGCGTTAAGTCTACGCCTTCGATAGCGTCTTCAATGATATTGTTATCACTGGAAAGCTGAGCAACACCATCAAGCAGTACTTTCGAATCCTGCGCGGCTTGTACTTGGCTCATACCACGATAAGCGTCAAATGACTCCTGCGCCGATTTCAGGTCAGCTTGGGCCTGATCAATTCGTTCCAGATATTCTCTTTCTTCTTGCGGCAGTTTGGCACGTTCAAGCTCTTTGGCTTGCTCTGGGCTCAATTCACCTGCCAGAACGCGTGCTTGAAGCGAGGCTCTTTCCTGAGCGAGTTGCTCTTCCAACTCAGCTTGTTTAGCATCTAATGCGGCCTGCGCTTCTTTTGGTGTGACATAGGAGTCCGTCAGAGTACCTGAAGCCGTGACACTCCAACCAGGAACATCAGGGGCTTTTTCCAGCGCTTTGGCATCTAGTTGAGGCTCGGGCTCCCAATACGAGTCAAGCAATGTACCGGACGCGGTCGCGGTCCAGCCAGGAATACGCTCTTCTGGCTTTAAGTACTTATTAGCTTCGGCACCGGCCGCAGCAGCGGCTGCAGCGGCTGCATCTGATAGCTCGTTACCGACACTTGCATCTTTTGCCGCATTGGGATCGGCAGCCACTGCCGCTTGTTTGGACGTATCGGCAATCTCCTGATCGACAACCTTTGCCGCCTCGATGTTTTGCTCTGCGATACGATCGGCAACCGCTTGTTCTTCATCAGTGAGCGGTTTGAGGAGATCTTGTGCCGTGGCACGAGCTTGCTCAAGATCTTTAACACGCTGTTCAAGCGTTTTGTATTCGAGTCTTTTGAGAAGATTGTCCGGTGCTGATTCCACACTCAATTTCAGAGCGTTTTTTTCACCTGAATTACTCGAGGCTACGATAAGACGTGGGCCTTCGACATCATTGATGACCGATGCTCGAACGCCTGGATTGGTTTTGCTGCCATTGATACCGCGAACAATATCACTCAGCTTAGAATTTTCCTGTACATCAACGGTGAACGTTTCTTCACCGAGAGAAACTTGCAGCTTACCCGGGCCAAATTTCGCATCTTCTGGTACAACATCAGACGCAATTTTATGACTCTGGGCAAGCTGCAACACATCGATAGCATATCTACCAGCGATAGCTTCAGTGGTTGCCGTCGCGGATACAACGGTATCATCCGTAGACTCTACCTTTCTTGCAGCAAACGCTTTCTCTTGACGAAAGCTCGCCATCAAGTTTTTCATCGTATCCAACGACTCTCTGAGCCGTCCGTAGGCACTGATACTGGAATCAATTTTGCCACGCTCATTATCGATTCGTTGCTGTTTAGGTACGCGCTCCGAATCAACAATTTTGCTGACCATGGCATTGATATCCATGCCAGAATTCATCCCTACCGGGCCAAAGCTCATTCAATCACCTCAAAATACGATCATACCCTCTGGTTCAAAAGCCCCGATGAATACCGAGCTGTTTGATCCCTCAGGCGTCGCAGTATTTCTAACATTTCCTCATCGGGTATCTGACGAATTATGTCGCCAGTATCCGCTTCATAAATGGTAACTACATCTCTTCCCGATTCTTCGTCGACTCGAAAAGATAAGCCAGTGTTAATGGACGCAATGAAATCGTTCATTTGCTGTACCATACGTTGCCGCTCTTCCCTGTTAAGCTTTTCACGTTGTTGAGACGCTTCTATCGCTTGATTAACAGCTTCAGCAGCTTGTTCTCTCACTTCGGCTGTAGAAACCTGTTCTTTCCGCGAGGAAACTTGCTGTGCACCATCATATTTTGAAGCAACTTTAGTGCCACTTTCTGAGCCGTAAGGCTGGATGTTCGATGTGTAGGATGGTATTTCCATAACAATCTCCCTTCCACCTTATAGGTTGGTAATCACGTTACCTACCAATAAGCTCGTTCGAACCTATCGATTAACCTAATAAGCTAAGAGCTGCTGATGGTGATTGTTTTGCCTGCGCCAGGACTGAGGTACTTGCCTGCTGCAAAATCTGCGACTTAGTCATCTGAGTCGTTTCTTTCGCATAATCAGTATCTCGGATACGGCTACGAGACGCGTTGACGTTCTCGTTGATGTTATCCAAGTTGCTGATCGCATGGCTGAATCGGTTCTGGAATGCACCCAACTCGGCACGCTGGCTATCTACCGTTTTCAGGGCACCGTCGATGACCGAGACCGCCATCTGTGACCCTGCTACAGTAGAAACATCAACATCGGAAACCGTTTTATTTTCAGCGGCACCAAAACCGATATCACCACCTAACGCACCACCAATCGTGACATCTGTCGCGACTTTGTTATTCGCAGCGAATAGCTGCAACTTCCCTTCGTCACCAACCGACGCTTTTACGTCTTCACTTTGACCATTGATGTAAGTCGCAAGCTGCTCGATATCGTCACCAACCTTAGCATTTATGGTTAACTGTTTAGTTTCCCCATGTACGTCAGTATAGTCCAGAGTAAGGTCTGTTGTACCCTGAGAGACGGTCCAATCGTTATCTTTACCCTGTTGCGCGATGTATGCTTTACCACCCATTGCAGAGGTATCTGAACGCATATTACCCATAGTGAGCATTACAGCCTCACCTGAGCTCGCACCGATCTGGAATGACTGACTACCAAACGTACCATTAAGCAATTTGTTACCACCAAATGAGGTGGTTTCTGCGATACGGTTTAATTCGTCATTGAGTGCGGTAACCTCTTCTTGAATCGCAATACGCTCTGAACGCGAGTTCGAACCATTTGACGATTGCAATGACAGGTCACGCATACGTTGAAGGATATTGGTTGTCTCATTCATTGCACCTTCAGCCGTCTGTGCAATGGAGATACCATCGTTTGCGTTTTTCACCGCCATGTCTAAACCACGACTTTGCGATGTTAAACGGTTGGAAATTTGGAGGCCTGCAGCGTCATCACGAGCACTGTTAATTTTGTAACCCGACGATAGACGCTCCATCGATCTCTGCATGCCATCAGCAGCACCATTAAGGTATCGCTGAGCAGTCATCGCAGACACATTGGTGTTTACGTTAATTGCCATATTGATCTCCTTAGGCATTAAGGTGATGCACCTCAGCGTCTCTCACCTCACTTTGGTGCATCTCATTTCTCTCAGTCCTTTAACGGCGAAAGAAATATATCCTTTAGAAAAATTTTTAAAAAAATTTCTGTGATGAGTATCAATAAGCTATAAATATCTTTAAAATCAAATAATTATAAAAACAAAAAAAATCCAGCCGAAGCTGGATTTTTTTTGGAGATTTTAAACTTAGCCTAGAAGATTAAGAGCTGAGTTTGGTGTTTGTTTTGCCTGGGCAAGAATCGAACTTGAAGCCTGAGAAAGAATTTGCGATTTAGTCAATGCTGTTGTTTCTTTCGCAAAGTCAGTGTCTTTGATACGGCTCTTAGACGCATTCACATTCTCATTAATGTTATCTAAGTTGCTAATCGCGTGGTTGAAGCGGTTCTGGAAAGCACCCAGCTCAGCTCGGTGGCTATCTACATACTTCAATGCCGAGTCAATGATTGCCACAGATTCTTGAGCACCACCCACTGATGTCACGTTAATCGTATCGACAGTTACAGCTTGACCTTGCCCCATGCTAAGTTCGCCAGCCAGACCACCGCCAAAGCTTACTGCACCTTCCACTTTATCTGTACCAGCAAATACCTGTAGTTTACCATCTTGGTCAACAGATGCTTTAACCATGTCAGTCTGACCATTGATGTATGTCGCTAGCTCTTCAATATCGTCGCCTTCTTTGGCATTGATGTTAATGGTTTGCTGTTGGCCGGCAGTATCAGTCAGTGTGATAGCCAAGTCGTTTGCACCTGCCTGTACTGTCCAATCTTTATCTTTACCATTTGCTGCTTGGTAGCTTGTACCGCCCATGCCAACGTTGTCTGAACGCATGTCGTTCAAAGTCAACATCACGGCTTCACCGTTGTCTGCACCAATTTGGAAAGATTTCGTCGCGTAAGTACCGTTCAGTAATTTGTTGCCGCCAAAAGAGGTGGTTTCTGCGATACGGTTAAGTTCGTCGTTTAGTGCGGTTACTTCTTCCTGAATCGCAACGCGCTCTGATTTAGAGTTAGAACCGTTCGCCGATTGTAGCGAAAGGTCACGCATACGTTGCAAGATGTTAGTCGTTTCATTCATCGCACCTTCAGCAGTTTGTGCGATAGAAATACCGTCATTCGCGTTACGCACTGCAACATCTAGACCGCGGCTTTGCACATTCAAACGGTTAGAGATCTGTAGACCTGCTGCGTCATCTTTAGCGCTATTAATCTTGAAGCCAGAAGATAGACGTTCCATTGAAGTTTGTTGTGCATTGTTAGCGCCATTTAGGTAACGCTGTGCTGTCATTGCTGCTACGTTTGTGTTTACATTCACTGCCATGGTGATTTCTCCGTTTGATTTTCCGATGTAACCGGTTTCCGACGTCTCGGAAAACCAAAGTAGTTCTCTCAAAGTTACTTTTATTAACGGCTCAATTTCGAGAACCTTGAGTATTTTTTTAAGTTTTTTTTGAAAAAAATGCTTTTGGAGAAGGAAAGTTGACCAAATACGAAAAAACTTAAAAAAACGCAATTTTTCGCTAAAGCTTTAATTCACTCAGTCGATAATATTTTCTTTTTTGATAATTAACCCAATAAGGTAAGGGCTAGATTTGGCTGTTGTTTAGCCTGTGCTAGGATGGATGTGCTAACTTGCTGTAAAATCTGTTGCTTAAGCATTTGAGTGGTTTCTTTAGCGTAGTCAGTGTCTTTTATACGGCTATTCGACGCGGCCAAATTTTCATTGATATTACCTAGGTTGTTAATCGCATGATTAAAGCGATTTTGCATCGCCCCTAATTCGGCGCGATGACCATCAACATATTTAAGTGCGGTATCTATGACAGATACCGCTCGCTGTGCGCCGCCAACGTTAGAAATGTCCAGATTATCAACCGCTTCATAACCAGCTAGCCCCATTTTCAGTTTGCCTGCAAGGCTGCCAGAAAAAAGAAATAGTCCCTGATGTTTCTTTGCCTGCCATGAAGACTTGCAACTGACCATCTTCATTTACAGAGGCCGAGACTTTATCCGTTTGACCATTGATGTAAGTGGCTAACTCTTCGATGTCATCACCGACCTTAGCCTTAATCTGAATTAATTCCTGCTGACCCTCGGCATTGGTGTATTCCATCACCAACGTTTGGCTGCTCTTAGAAACCTGCCAGTTATTGTCCGCTTTTCCAGCAGCAATATAACTGAAGCCCCCATCTCTATACTATCGGATCGCATGTTCTTCAGAGACACCTGAACCGCTTCACCGGAACTACCACCAATTTGAAAAGAAGAACTGGCAAATGAACCATTGAGCAATTTTCGACCACCAAAAGAGGTAGTTTCGGCAATTCTATTCAATTCATCATTCAAAGCCGCCATTTCTTCCTGTAATGCACCTCTTTCTGATCGACTGTTCGAACCATTCGCCGATTGTAATGAAAGATCACGCATGCGTTGAAGAAGGTTGGTCGTCTCACTCATCGCACCTTCGGCTGTCTGCATGATGGATATACCGTCGTTCGCATTGCGCATTGCGACGTCCAAACCACGCATCTGAGACTCAAGTCGATTCGAGATCTGCAAACCTGCGGCATCGTCTTTAGCACTATTAATACGATTCCCTGAAGATAACCTCTCCAGAGATTGGTTCAGCATGTTCGTCGCATTCGTAAGATAACGCTGCGCCGTCATTGCTGATACGTTGGTATTAACAGTGATTGCCATAACGATAGATAGTCTTTCCTCAACAGGGTTATCTGTTATATCGGCCTGAGGAGATTTTCTTTAGTCTTTTTTGCACAAAAAAACCGAGCGTATTAGCTCGGTTTAAAATCGGTATAGTCCACAGGCTTTAGTTTGCTTTCATTGACTTACTTAAGCTTTAACCCGTTTAGCATTTCTACAGACGGGGCAAAGAAGTATGCGCCTGTCACGGCTCTAGTAAAGCGCAATAACTGGTCTGTTTTACCATCAGTCTCGCCATACATGCTTTCCAGCATGGCTTTAAAATTGTGTAACGTATTGCAGTAGGCAATAAACAGCAGGCCATGCTCACCTGACACACTGCCATAAGGCAAGCTATGGCGAACAATCTTCAGGCCTTTACCTTCTTCTTTAATGTCCACACGACCAACGTGGGACGCAGCTGGCACATTATCTAACTCAATCGAATCCGGTTTAGTCCGCCCGATGACTTTTTCTTGAGCAGACACATTCAGTCGATTCCAAGAAGGCAGGTCATGGACAAAACGCTGGACCATAACGTAACTGCCACCAGCCAACTCTCCTTGAGGAATAATGGCCACTTCATGACGCTGGCTCTCTTTCGGGTTTTCTGTCCCATCGACAAAATCCGTCATATCTCGCGAGTCAAGATAGCGATAACCATAGGTTTCATCAACCACTACTACGTTGTCTGAAGCTTGTGCAAAGAATGTGCGCAGCAGATAAAAGTGCAAATCATGACGATTCGAATGGCAGTGGATAAGCACATCTACATCAGAACTCGGCGCTATGGTGCTGCCTTCTCCAAGCGGTGGGAAGTCAATCAGTTCGTCTGGCATTGCAGCATCACATTTTGACCAGAACGACTTGCTGAACGCAACGGAAAGAGTCAGCTCAGCCCCAGGTTGCTGCTGATTAAGCTCTTCTACAAGTGTTAGTAGAGCCTGTAGCTGTTCCAGTACGGCAGCATGTTCCTGTGTCACCTTAAGCAGCGTGTATTGAGCGAAAGGTCCTGCTTCAGGAAGGATGGCACTTTGAGGGATTGTCATTTTTATGTCCTCACATTTACATATTTGCTCAGTGTATTGGGTTCTGTTTTAAGCGTATTGATAGCGTTCATCACCTGTTACGTCAATCAGATGGCGGCGCAGAAAAACAATCGCGTACGCTGCGACTCTTATAGATATAAAGCATAAACCACAGCAGAAATAGCAAAGTGGCGGCATTCGCCCAACGAAAAGCGCCATGCTCTAGATAGACGTGATAAAGCGTTTGAACAAACTGGCCGCCAATCGCTAGCATGGTAATCGTTTTACCCCAACAGACTAACTGGCTTATCCATTTTCGTTCCGGGCTGCGCAAGCTGATCATCCACATTAACGCGATGCTAGGCAGCCCCATCGCCAACCCCAGATACAACATTGAATGATCGGGGTAGACAATATTGAGGATCTTAACGCCGCTTTCTCGGCTCGCACCAGCGACAACAAAGACCACCCAAGCTTTGGCGAGAAACAGCCAACCCAGCCAGAGCCATTTAGGGGCTTTGAGAAAACCATGTTTATCGTATTGTTCTAAAGCGTATCGCACTGATTGGTCACTGCGGTTGAAAGATTAGACTCCACTCTATACCAATTGAATTTTTTTGCTATCAGATATTAGCCATAAAACTCATTGGCTATTAGATGATAGAAAGTACATCTCGTAACGTGCTATTTAGTGGAGTAACTTCAATGATGAACAAGATTAGATCGTGTTAAAATAAAGCGACATTAATCTCGCGGTAACAACCTTAATGAACAACAAAGTCGTGCCATCACAGGAAACACAACAAGAAGCGATGAATATTGCCAAAGCTACCCAGAAACCCGGCCAAACCAAAGAGCAAACCAAGTTGATCGCTCAAGGCATAGAAAAAGGCATTGCCCAATACAAGAAACAGCACAAAGAAAAAGCCCGCCAGGCAGACAAGGCTAAGAAAAAAGCGCAGAAAGCCAAACAAGCTCAACACGCTGCACTAGTGCAATCAAAAGCTGAAACAGTGACAACGATAGAAGCACAATCAAAAACCAATATGCTACCATGGGCACTGTTAGCCCTTAGTTGGATTGGTTTTATTATTTATGTCACTCAAGTTTAGTCAGGTATGCAAAATAGTTATGTCGCTTGCTTTAGTCGCAGGTTGTACAACCCCAGCCACTCCACTCAATCATGATGCCAACATGGTCCAGATTAGAATGGACAGCAGTTTCGATCCCTCGAACTGTCAATGGCAGGGCGATCTTACTGGCAGTGAGGGACACTGGTACACTTACCTATTCTACCCTAACGATATCATGGTTCAGGGAGCCGTTAATCAAATAAAAAATCGCGCCAGTCAGCTTGGCGCGAATACCGTTTTTATGACCTCACCACAAGACTTCACCACATCATTTACCATCCTGGGCAGTGCCTATAACTGCCCTGCAGGTCGTTAGGCACAAAATCCCAAAGAAGCAGCGATGTCAGCTTCTCTGTCCAATACCCACTGGCTATCGAAAGGCCCCCAATCAGACAACTGATAATATCCATCATTGTGTCTGCGACCATCCTGAATGAACATCAGTTCGATGCCAATACCAGGCAGAGCTTTTATTACGTCTTGAATCGTCCGACGCGGCCAACCTGTTTCCTCAATCAGTTTCGGCACATTCGGCCTGTCGAGATTCTGAACCAGTAATGCTAGATATAAGCGCCTTGCAAAAACAGGACTCAATTCCATTGATACCTCCTATAAATTTCTAGAGTCATTATTTCTGTTTTGCTTTGCGGTGTGTTGCGTTTGATCAATAACTCATCGATCCTCAGCGTTTGAAACACATTTTTTTTGTAAGATAAAATATATTAGAGACACTTTTGTCTCTGATAACAGTTCCTGCTAGGATGCCAAAAAGCTTCTAATAACTTTATATAAGTCACTCTCAAGGGTTTAACTATGACAATCACCATGTACGGAATTCCCAACTGCGATACCATCAAAAAGCCAAAAAATGGCTGGAAGCAGAAGGGGTGGAATTCCAATTCCATGACTACCGTAAACAGGGCGTTGATAAACAAATGGTTGAAACATTTTGCCAACAACTCGGCTGGGAAAATGTGCTTAACAAACGCGGCACGACTTTTCGTCAGCTAACTCAGGAACAGAAAGACGGCCTGAACGAAGCCAACGCTATTGATCTGCTGGTAGAGCAACCGGCGATGATCAAACGCCCAATTTTAGTCTCTGGTGATGACTACCACCTTGGCTTTAAAGCCGATCAATACTCAGCCATTTTCTCTTAAGCAAAAGGAATTCAAGGATGACAGACAGCCCTACTTTGGCGCTTGCAAAAGACTTACTTAGCCGCCAATCGGTAACACCTGTGGATGCAGGTTGTCAGGATGTGATGATTGAACGCCTGAAAGCTTTAGGATTTGAAATTGAAGTGATGGTGTTTGAAGACACCACAAACTTCTGGGCACGTCGAGGCACAGAAGCCCCACTGTTTGCGTTTGCCGGTCACACTGATGTTGTGCCAGCGGGAAATGTCGAGCTATGGGATACGCCTCCATTCGAACCGACTATGGTTGACGGCTATCTACATGGTCGCGGAGCCGCCGATATGAAAGGCTCTCTAGCAAGTATGATTGTTGCTGTTGAGCAGTTCATTGCCGAAAACCCTGACCATAAAGGTTCAATTGGCTTTCTAATTACTTCAGACGAAGAAGGCCCATTTATCAATGGTACAGTCCGTGTTGTCGAAACCCTAATGGCGCGCGACGAAAACATCGACATGTGTATTGTCGGTGAACCATCAAGTACTGAGCTCGTCGGCGATGTGGTGAAAAATGGTCGTCGAGGTTCTATCACTGGTGACTTGACCGTTAAAGGTATTCAAGGCCATGTGGCTTACCCGCATTTAGCTAAAAACCCCGTTCACCAATCACTGATGGCAATTCATGAATTGGCGTCAACCGAGTGGGATAAAGGCAACGACTACTTCCCACCCACCAGCTTCCAGATCCCGAATGTACATGCGGGAACGGGTGCTTCTAACGTGATCCCGGGCGAGTTCAATGTTCAGTTTAACCTGCGTTTCAGCACCGAGCTTAACAACGACATGATCGTTAAGCGCGTCACTGATACTCTTGATAAGCACGACTTAGACTACGAGCTTAAGTGGACCTTCAACGGCGACCCATTCCTGACAGATACTGGCGCACTTCTCGACGCTGTGGTTGACGCCGTTGATACCGTCAATCAAACCAAACCAGCTCTACTTACTACTGGAGGCACATCCGATGGTCGCTTCATTGCCCGTATGGGTGGTCAGGTAGTGGAGTTAGGTCCGGTTAATGCAACCATCCACAAGGTGAACGAGTGCGTGAAAGTAGACGATCTTGAGAAGCTGACCAAGATGTATCAGAAAACACTGGAGAATCTTCTGGCGTGAACATGACCCCTGAGCAGCTGACTGGCAAAGTTTCAACTCACCTAACTGACGCGATGTTTGGTCAGAAGATTTTCGCCGTGCACCCTAATGTCGAACACGATTTACAAGCTTTGCGACAAGCGGCGGCTCAGGCTGGTTTCAACCTCAATATTGCCAGCGGTTTCCGCGATTTTGAACGCCAGAAGGCTATCTGGAACAAAAAAATGGCTGGTCAAACAGCCATTCTTGATAAAAACAGCCAACCTCTAGATAGCCAACGCCTTTCTGATGCAGAAAAGATTATGGCTATCTTACGTTGGTCTGCACTACCGGGCGCCAGCCGACATCATTGGGGATGTGACTTCGATGTATTTGATCGCAGCAGTCTACCTCAAGACATCCAGTTACAGCTTGAACCATGGGAATACCTAACAGGCCATCAGGCAGATTTTTATCGCTGGCTCAGGGAGTCTCTAACTGAATTTGGTTTCTTTTTTCCATATGCAAAAGATCAGGGCGGTGTCGCAGCAGAGCCATGGCACATTAGTCATGGCGTAACAGCATCGTCTTGTTTGTCACTGCTTAGCCTGGAGACACTTCAAAAAGAGCTGACAAACAGTGGAATACTGGGTGAGGAAGTGGTGTTGTCGAATCTCGAAACGATCTACAATCAATTTATCACCAATATCTCCAATGAGGTGGATTAATGGAACTACTCACCAACCCTTGGGTGATCATCTTTATCGTCTTGAGTGTCATCATAGGTAATATTGCCGCACTGAAGTACACGGCCAAAATGAAGTTTGGACAAACGGATAAAAAAGCTCGCTCGCAAGACGAACAATCCACTGAGCAAGAGGAAAAAAAAAGACCCGTAATAACACGGGTCTTTTTCATTTAAGAGGCACTATTTGATGTGATCCCAAGAAATATTGGAGACAATTCGGCATTCATCGCACTTAAAGTGGAAAATGTCATGCAGTGGTTCATCCAATAACCACTCTCCGCCGCATTTAGGGCATTTACGCTGTTTTTCATCTGTCAGACTTTTGCCACCGACTCGGTACTGATAGTAATAGGTCGGAATTTCCGTCACATATTCGATCCGACCACGTAAATCCCAGCCACGTTTGAAAAGGACACTGTCGGCATCGCAAATCTCATGCAGTGCCGCATGCTCTGCTCGGCAAGCACCAGCCATCTGAATTTCATCACACGCCTGCCACTCAGTCTGCCATTTGATGACCGCTTTATGGTCGCCATTGAGCGTTGGTCCATTGCGATAAAGAGGAATTGGCAACAAACTTTCCCCGCTGCGCAAAGGCGAACAAGTATGCACATATGTGGTGTAGAGTACCTGCCATTTAGGAGTGGTTTCTTCTGCCGCTTGCTCTGAATTCAAATCTCGCCCAAGCAAGCGGGCTTTAGGCGCTAACAAGCACGCTTCAGCTAGTCGCTCGATGCAGACGTTAACAAAATCCGAATGATATTTAGGGTGCAAACTTTCCTGCTCTGGGCACACGACTCGAACAAAAAATTCCCCTTCTCCCATCACGATAGGGAACTCACGCCCAAGTACCTGACCGTTATAACGCAACGCGTCCATCAGGCCATTAATCGCTTTATCGACGGCAGAAATGGTGGTGTTATCAAAACACTCAAACTGTAATTCAACAACGTACATAGTTATACCGCAGGCTCTAGGTTAACCAAAAATTCCGCTACATTCTCGGCAAGAACATCGCGTTTATCAGTACCCAATCGTTCGAGAATAACGTTACCTGTCAGGTTACAAATAGAAATCACGTCCAACTCCGCATCGGTTGCTGCGATGAAAACCGTTGGCTTCAGTTTAAGTCGACGCTGAGTGACTAGATGGCCAAGAATGTTTTCCTGCAAACGAACAAAGTCTTCATCACTCCATACCTGAAGTAGAGTCAACTCGTTCCCGTTCCAAGTCGCCTCCATATCCGCACTGTACTGCGAACCGTAGAAGGTTTTAATATCTTGATGGAGTGTCAGTTCGATACCATTTTCAACATTAGTGAAATCCGCTGGTTGCTCACGCTCATCTGCCTGCCATTCAACATAGTCAGTCTGCTTTGCTTCAACGCAAGGTGACACGAGATCCACCAGCTCTTCGCTTCTTGGCAAATGTCCATGGGTGTCAAGACAGCTCTGACGGTACTTTTCACTGAACGAGCGCAGCGCTTGCAAGGCAGTTTCAGCCATTAGATTCTCCAATTGAGTCTTCGAATGTTCGCTTTTAACGACAGGATTGCGTAAAATTCTCGCCATTCTAATCCAAATCTATGCAAAGTATGAGCAAATATTCTGACGCAAAGGAACTGGCGGGGTTAACGCTCGGTCAAAAAACCGAATACGCCAACCAATACGACGCTTCTTTACTTCAACCTGTGCCACGCAGTTTAAACCGCGATGACCTGAATCTAAATGATGAATTACCATTTCAAGGCTGTGATATCTGGACACTGTACGAGCTGTCTTGGTTGAACGAGAAAGGTCTGCCACAGGTAGCCATTGGAGACGTGTCCATTCCTGCGACCAGTGCTAACCTGATTGAATCCAAGTCCTTTAAGTTGTACCTCAACAGTTTCAACCAAACCCGCTTTAGCTCATGGGATCAGGTTGAACAAACAATAGCAAAGGATCTCTCCCACTGTGCAGGTGAAGAGGTTTCAGTCACTATTCGTTCTGTCGTCGACTATACCGACAGTGTGGTCGTGACAATGGACGGGGACTGCATTGATGATCAGGATATCGAGATTGAGAGCTACGAGTTTGATACCAGCTTGCTAGAAGGTGCGGTTAAACAAGAACACGTCTCAGAAAGTCTGCATAGCCACCTTCTCAAATCCAACTGTCTGATCACTAACCAGCCAGATTGGGGCAGTGTTGAGATTCAGTATCAGGGTCAAAAAATCAATCGTGAAGCTCTGTTACGCTACTTAGTGTCATTCCGTGAACACAATGAGTTCCATGAACAGTGCGTTGAACGTATTTTTACTGACATTATGAAATACTGTCAGCCAGAAAAGCTCACCGTGTACGCTCGATACACGCGACGCGGTGGTCTAGATATCAACCCTTATCGTTCAACAGAGCACGCACAACCTGCTCATAACCAACGTATGGCACGTCAATAAGGATTGGATTAGAGAATGCAGATTTTGCGCTGGGAACGTTTGTTTGGACTATTGGTTTTATTTCTGTCATCCCAAGTGATGGCGTCGACCGTCTATTCATCGGCAATGCTCAATGAAGCCAGTACGCTGGTGGATATCGTACCAAAACAATCCAAACAACTCGCGTCCAATTATCTCGCACAGCGCAAACTGACTGACCAAACAGAAAAGAGCCCATCAGCCATCTCACGAGATGACTCTGACAGCAGAGTTAGAACCCCCGGCGGTTCCATCGACGCCCTAAAAATTCTAGCCCGTGCAGAATTCAACCTTGGTAATCCTGAACAAGCCCTTAAGTATCTTCACGAGGCTAAAACCCTAACGACCACTTATCGTCTCCCATATTTGCGTCTCGATTTACGGTTACTCGAGATCCGCTTGCGCTGGAAAAATGATGGTGATGCAGAAAGCGCTAGAAATGACATTTTGAAGGTTGAACAAACGTTTAATGCCATCCAGAATCCAGAGCAACTGGCTAAGGGGCTCAATTATCAGCTGAAAATGCTTAAGGCAGACATCGCCTCTGCTGAAGGCAAGATAGCACTGGCTAATCAGTTATACGAGGATATGATTCCTTACATAGAACAATCGAAAAACAAGCATACTGTCATCGCCTATCATATTGCGTTGGGTAAACACTTTCTTAGCCATAAGATTTATAACAAGGCACTTTCTGAACTGTTAACTAGCTACTGGGGGCGATTGAAGATACATCAGGACTGCAACTGGCTGAAGTTAACCGTCTGTTAGGACAACTGTTCTACGAACGACGCGTACTCGATAAAGCAACCGATCACTTTTCCCAAGCTGCCGATTTTTACGACAACTATGAAAATTCACCGATTCTGCCTCCAATTCTCAAACGAATGGGCGATATCTATTATCATCAGGGCAAATACAATCTGGCCTTAGTACACTATTTTAATGCCATCGATCATGAACGTATTCAGAATAACATTGAAAACGTCATCGCCATTCGTCTCGCTCTGGCGGCCACGTACTTACAACTCGTTAACTTCCCTCTCGCCGAGCAATACTTGGAACGTGCCGAGGAACTTCTGGCCTATGTCGACATTCCAAAGCTCAAAGCACAAGCACTACTGTTAGAAGCTGGCTTAGCCTCACATCAGAGACATCCCAAAGAGGTCGTAGCCAAAGCGAATAGAGCATTAGACATCGCTATCAAACTTGAAGATCTTTCTATACAGAAACATGCCTATCAGATGTTGAACGTCGGTAACGAACTATTGGGTAACTATAAGGCGGCTTTGCAATATCTCCAACAATACAACGCACTGGCCAGTATTGAACAGCAAGAATTGGATCTGATCAACGAAGATGACTTCCGCCAACAAAAAGACATCGTTGAACAAACACTTCATCTAGTCGGACAAAAGCAAAAGTTGGAGCAAACTGAAAACGAATATCATAAATTCCAGAAAATCTCATTCACACTGTTTGTGACCTGCGCACTGCTGTTTATCTTCTTACTCCGCCGCGGCCACATAATGAGTGTGCAAAAAGATGAAATCGATGAGCTGAATGATGATCTCTATACTCACTCCCGTTCTGGTCTTAAGAACTTGCGTATGCTCCATGCCAAGCTACCTGCGTCGTTGGAAGCAAGCAGCCACAAGTTTGAAAAGTGGCATGTGGGGGAACTCATTCATGAACCACTGAACGATCGGCTGCGCTTTGTGATGATCGATGTCCCTTTCTTACGCAACATGTACTTACAACATGGCTACTCACATGGACTCAAGATTGAGAAAGCCTTTGGGCAGTACCTCAAAGAGAAGGTACAACGCCCAGCAAGGGTGTATCATTTCTCCGATGCAAACCTACTCTACATCGAGCCGAACAGCGATAGCATGGCGGATCCAGAGCAAGGCTTCGAAACAATACAACGCTGGGTGGATGAATTCGCTCAGAAATATGGGCTGAATAATATCATTCGTATGGGAATGGCTGACTACCCATTTTTACCCAGAGCCTATACCGCCATCAATGATAAAGAATTGCTGGATATTTTGCTCATGTCGACCAGTGCTGCACGCACTTTGAGTATGAAGGAACATTCAAGCCAATGGGTATATTTAAAAGCCATTGAGAACGCGCCTGCGGCCAGCCTAGCAACCGGTAATATTCGCAAAGCGTGCAAACATTCCATCAGCCAGGGGCTGATAAAAGTGCACTCTTCTTACAAGAATGAGGAGAGCATCAAAAAATTATTAAAAGATGAGTAAAAGCTGCTCAAACGGATAATGTTGAACGTGACGCGGTAATTTTATTTGTTATTATCGTTCGATTAATTAATAAGATCCTCTTCGATCTTATCTTCATAAGTATAGATTTTCATGGACGTCCTCGAGCAAGATATTCAGTCACAGCTGCACAATCTGAAATCTCAATTAGAGCAGGTTCGATTGACACAAAGAGATACCTCGTTCAAATTTAAAAGAGAACAAAAGGTATTAAAGCGTATCCTTGCGTCACTGAGTGATGCATGTGGCGGTGAAGATCCAAGACTAAAGTCAGGGCTAACCGAACTTAGACAAGCGATAGAGCAACAAAAAGACGTCAGTTCACTGATCCCGAAGCTGGCAGTGCTTGAGCGTTTGCTCAAGCAACAGAGTGTGGCTATGGAAAAACAGACTGAGCATCTGGACTCCCAGATAAAACACAGCGGCGAAACTCTGTTACGAGTAACGGGCCTGCCAGCAAAAGTAAAACGCGACCTACGCGATTTGCTCAGCTATTCTAGTGGCGTCGAGCGCCCTAAAGCAGACTCAGCAATGAAGTTGCTCGCGATTTACGAACGCTCCTTGAAAATCATCACATCCAACCCTGACTCCGCCAGTAACCAGATCACTAGTAGCGCTGACAAAGAGCTGTTGTTGCGCCTGTCGGATGAACTACAACACGTCATCACTGAACTGGACTTTGAAGGTGAATCTGGTGACTTACTGACAGATATCCGCGCTAAGTTGCTCCTCGGTGTCAATACGCATGTGTTGATTGAACTGACTCTTCAGGTACTGAAGTTAGTCATCGATGGCACTAAATATGAACGAAAAACCTCAGAGCAGTTCTTGGAGCAAGTCAATGCGTCGCTTTCCTCGACGCTAAAAAGTTCTTCCCAGAATGTCGATCAAAGTCAAACCTACTTTGAGCATCGTCAGGACATGAATAGTGAACTGGATGAATTAGTTGCTGAGACTAAAGCAAAAGTCGACAGTGCTAGCTCCCTCGATTCGCTACAAACACAACTCAACCCAATACTGGCGAAACTGAGTTCTCTTTCTGAACGCCTCCATCACGCCGAGCAACGTGAACAAGCTCTGATTGAACGTATGGGGTATGGCAAAAACCAGCTGGAAGCCTTATTCGAAGTCACACAAGATTATCGTCGCCGCCTCGAAGATCAAGCACAGAGGGTCCTACTGGATCCGCTTACCAAAGTGTACAATCGTACCGCTTTTAATGATCGCTTGGAATTGGAATACCGACGTTGGATCCGGTCACAGAACAACCTACGTATTGTTATGCTCGATATTGACGGTTTTAAATCGATTAATGACAGCTTTGGCTATACCGCAGGTGACAAAGCACTGAAGATCATTGCCCGTACGATAAAAAAAGAGTTATCTGACACTGACACCGTGGCGCGCTTTTCTGGAGAAGAGTTCATTTTGTTAATGCCAGACGGCTCAGATAGTGACTGCTTTAATACTATCCAAAGTATTCAAAGCAAAGTTGCAAAACTACCGTTCAAGTTTCGTGAACAAAACCTTGTTATTACTATGTCTGCTTCAAGCACAGGCTTTAAAGAATCTGACACACCGGAAGAAGTGTTGGAGCGTTTAAATCGCGTATTAAACGAAGCGAAGACCATCGGCCCGAACCAGCTAGTGTGGAAATAACGCTCTTCTCTACTTTCTTCAAAAGCCATTCACAGCGTGATTGATCTAGTTATATCAATCAGTTAGCCTTTTATATCCTTCAAAGCATGCTAAGATTGTTAGTACCTGTCGTATTTACAATGCGCTATTAACGGCGACGTATACGCAGAGTCACAACCATTATAAGAAGAGTTTTGTAGAGAAGTTTTCTCTCATCAAGGAGGTTACTATGATCACGCATATCAGTCCGGCTGGTAGTATGGATCTGCTTTCTCAGCTCGAAGTTGAGCGTCTTAAAAAGACTGCCGCCAGTGATCTTTATCAGCTCTACCGAAATTGTACGCTTGCGGTACTGAATTCAGGCAGCCACACAGATAACTCCAAAGAACTGCTCGATAAATATAAGTCGTTTGACGTCAATGTTGTTCGTCGCGAGCGTGGAATAAAGTTAGAACTCAATCATGCGCCTGAACATGCTTTCGTCGATGGACACATCATCAAAAGTATTCAGGAACATCTATTCTCTGTGCTGCGCGATATTGTCTACGTCAACATGCACCTTGCAGACAACCAACGCCTCAACCTAACCAATGCCAGCCACATTACCAACTTGGTATTTGGCATATTACGCAATGCCGGAGCCCTGACTCCAGGTATTGAACCTAATCTTGTCGTTTGTTGGGGTGGACACTCTATCAATGCGACTGAATACCAATACACACGAGAAGTCGGTCATGAACTCGGCTTGCGTGAACTCAACATCTGTACAGGTTGTGGACCAGGGGCAATGGAAGGGCCAATGAAGGGAGCGGCGATTGGCCATGCAAAACAACGCTACTACGATCAACGTTATTTGGGTCTCACCGAACCATCCATCATTGCGGCTGAGCCACCCAACCCAATCGTCAATGAGCTGGTGATCATGCCAGATATCGAGAAACGTCTCGAAGCCTTTGTGCGTATGGCACATGGTATCGTGATCTTCCCTGGCGGTGCAGGAACCGCAGAGGAACTACTTTACATTCTTGGAATCATGATGCATCCAGACAATGCGCACCAACCACTACCTATCGTCCTAACGGGACCGAAAGAGAGCGAAGAATACTTCCGCTCTATTGACCGATTCATCGGTGAAACTTTAGGTGAAGATGCTCAGCGACACTACGAGATTGTCGTTGATGATCCAGAAAAAGTAGCGCAAATCATGAAGCGCGCTATGGCAGATGTTCGCCAGCACCGTAAAGACACAGGTGATGCGTATAGCTTCAATTGGTCACTTAAGATAGAACCGGAGTTTCAACTGCCTTTCGAGCCAACCCACGACAATATGGCAAGTCTTGATCTGCACCTAAATCAACGCCCTGAAAACCTATCAGCCGCTCTTAGACAAGCCTTTTCAGGTATCGTAGCAGGTAATGTAAAAGCAGAAGGTATTCGTGAGATTGAGCGCCACGGCCCGTTTGTGCTTGATGGGGATGTCGCGCTGATGAAGAAAATGGACAAGTTACTACGTGACTTTGTTGCTCAGGATCGTATGAAGTTACCTGGTGGAACCGCTTACGAGCCATGCTACCAAATAAAGACAAGCTGATCGCAGCTGGTAATCTGTGTTTCATGCTTTACAATAAGGGCTTCTTAGCCCTTATTTTTTGATTTTTATGTCTATTCATCTTGTTATTATTGATGCTTTGAACCTGATTCGACGCGTCCATTCGGCGCAACCCGACCCAAACGATATAACAAGAACCATTACCACAACCACACGAACATTGAATCGAATCATCAGCGAATCGCAGCCAACGCACATCATTGCAGTATTCGACCATCATCTCCAAGAAAGAGGTTGGCGCGCTGCAGTTCTGCCTGAGTACAAGCAAAACCGCAAACCCATGCCAGAGCCATTGCTTAACGGTTTGGATGCAATTCAGCAAGCATGGTGGGAACTAGGGATTGATTCTCTGCTCTCTGAAGGCGATGAAGCCGATGATTTGGTGGCAACGTTGGCAATGAAAGTGGCGAGTCATAAAGAAAAAGTGACGATCATCTCAACAGATAAGGGCTACTGCCAGCTGCTGTCACCGACTTTACAGATCCGCGATTACTTTCAACATCGTTGGCTTGATGCACCTTTTATCGATAAAGAGTTCGGCGTCAAACCCTCTCAGTTGGCTGACTACTGGGGATTGACTGGCGTGAGTTCCAGTCAGGTGCCGGGAGTCCCCGGTGTTGGCCCGAAGGCGGCCAAAGAAATCCTTACCCAGTTTGAAGATATTGAACAAGCCTATGCATCCGATGAGCTGGTCGCCAAATATCGTAAGAAACTCGATGAGCACATCGATTCCGCCCGCCGATGCAAAAAGTTTCGGCGTTGAAAACAAACATTGAGTTGGGTTTCAATCTACAAGATATTCGCTTTACTGGCCCCCATACTCCTTCAACCTAACGCAGCTCAAGCTCAGGCCTTTAATTATAAAACCGTGTTTATAAAATCTGTTGTGAAATCCTTTGCCTTCACACATTTAACATTCACCCAATCAATGCCAGACCAAGAATTGATTAATTCTTAATCAAGATCACAGCACTACTGACTATTTACTCTATTTTTCATAACTCCAATAACAAGGAGCATAATAATGAAAAATACTATTTTACTTAGTCTTGCTGTTGTCTTTTCACTGCCAGCCGCAGCACAAACCTGCGGTCAGCACCTCGACGTTGGCTTACCTTCCTATCAATCTGATCACGTCCTTTGCCGCGACGGCTACGCGGTAGGCTACAACTACCAGATGAAAAACGCAGACTGGGTTGCCTATCACATCACGGCAGACAGTGTGAACGCCAGCTATAAACGCAGTAACAACTTCAAAGAAGATTCTGAACTGCCTGATTACGCACGCTCAACCCTCGCCGATTACAGTGGCTCTGGTTACGACCGTGGACACCTTGCCCCTTCCGCTACAATGGACTTTAGCCAGAAGTCGATGACACAAAGCTTTTTGATGAGCAATATGTCACCTCAGCTTCCGGGCTTTAATCGTGTCGGCTGGCGTATTCTCGAGAAGCATGTCCGCGATCTCGCCAATGCATATAACGAACTGTACGTCGTGACTGGGCCAATTTATCAAGGCGGTGAGAGCAGCATTGGCAACAATGTCGTGATTCCAAGTGCCTTCTATAAAGTCATTCTTGATCCCTACTTCAACGATGCGATTGCGTTTGTCGTCCCACATCGTGATGTTTCCAGTAGCGAACTGGCAAGCTTTGTCACCACTATTGACGATGTCGAACAACAAACCGGGCTGGACTTCTTCTCACTACTTAGTGATAGCGTTGAGAATTCAATGGAATCCCAGCTTTGGGAGATGTGGCCGACATCAGAGTAAATCTAAAAACGCTCCCGAGGGAGCGTTTTTTTATCTTGGCGAGATGTTCGATAAACACTGAACATGTACCGTTATCTCTTCACGATCGTGGTAAAGGTGTTTCGCCTGGAGCTTAAATTTCACTTTATTCTCAATCAGGAAGATCTTGAGGTTTTCAATATCTTCCAGAACTTCATCGTAACGACCTTTCATTGGCAATTTCAGGTTAAACAACGCTTCTTTAGCCCAACCACTGATGATCCACTCACCCATCAATTGAGCAACGCGAGATGGCTTCTCTACCATGTCACAAATTAACCAAGTCACGTTTTTACGTGCAGGCTCAAATTTGAAACCATCTTCCTGATGATGCTTAACCTGACCAGTTTCCATCAGGCTATCAGCCATCATGCCGTTATCCACCGCGTGAACAAACATCGAGCGCTTAACCAGCTGATAAGTCCAACCTCCCGGGCACGCACCCAAATCAACACCCCACATACCAGCAGCCAGACGTTCATCCCATTCTTCTCTTGGAATGAAGACATGAAACGCTTCTTCTAACTTAAGCGTTGAGCGGCTTGGTGCATCTGCTGGGAATTTGAGACGTGGGATCCCCATAAAAAACGGTGAGTTATTGCTTGGCAGAGAATAACCAACAAAGCAGTGACCAGGAGCGATAAAACAAATGTGCAGAACAGGCTTTTTAGGACTGTCTTTCGGCAACAAAATGCCTTTGCCGCGCATGGCTTGACGCACAGGAACCGTGAATTTACGACAAAACTTAAGCAGTTCTTTCGCTTCGTTGGTATCCGGTGTTTCGATGCGGATATCACCACAGCGTGGGAAAGATTCAACCTCGCTGAGCTCTTCTAAAATAGGAGAAATACGGTCTTCGCGTGGAAGGTCTTTAATCTCCACCGCAACTGCAAACATCTGACGCGCAAAAATCAAAGACTTAAAGTCGAGTTCTTTCGCCAGACGTTCCGCATCACCCGCCTGATAACATTCAAACAGTACGTAACCAGTGTTGTTCTTTACACGAGGGAAGCCAAACACTTCAAGTTGAGTTGCGCGATCCTGAATTTCTCCAGCACACTCTTTTTCAAAACCAGATCGGCAGTAGAGCATTAAGTGTTTCACTGATTCACCTCTTTAATCTGTAACGCTGCGAAAACAAACAGTCCCCAGCCAAGCATAAAGGTCAAACCGCCAAATGGAGTGATAGGTCCAAACCATTTGATTGCGGTTAATGCAAGGGCGTAAAGACTGCCACTAAAACAAAAGACGCCGATGATAAAGCAATTTGCAGCAAGGGCGAAATATTTTTGTGCTTTCTCAACCATGCCTATCCTAAGTAAGACTCCACAAAGTAAAATCGCTAGAGCATGAATAAATTGATACTGAACGCCTGTATTAAAGACATCCAGTAAATAAGGTGATAGTGATTGCTTTAACCCGTGAGCGGCAAAAGCGCCGAGTGCGACACTAACTCCGGCAAATATACCACCAACGGTAAGTAACTGCTTACTTTTCACCATGACTCTCCAATATAAAATCCGCTAGATGCTCAACCGCCAGAGCGATATTGCCCGCTTCGGTATGACCAGAGCTCTTTCTAGGTTTGAAACTATGATCGCCATCAGGGATAAATTTCACCTTGATGTCATCTGAGAGAGCGAAATCTTTAAACTCATCCTGCTTACCAAAAGTATCCCTCTCCCCCTGAAGGATTAAACACGGCTTATTGAGCGTCGCCAGATGCTCGCCTTTGTATTTTTCGGGTTTACCCGGTGGATGAAAAGGAAAGCCTAAACAGGCAATCGCTGCCACGTTACCATCTTCAGCAAGCAAGCTGGCCATGCGCCCGCCCATGGATTTCCCGCCAATCACAACAGGTACATCAGAAAACTCGCCAATTACGGCCTGATACGCTTCTAGAAGCTTGGGCGCTCGATCTGGCGGGCGACGTTTGCCATCTTCGGCGCGTTTAACCATATATGGGAAGTTAAAACGGACAACTTGAATCCCTTTCTTCGCTAACCCTTTCGCTACCGCCGTCATGAAATCATGATCCATACCGGCTCCCGCACCGTGAGCAAAAATAAAAACGGGTCTACCTTGCTCACCATCAATCAGAAAATCAGTCATCAAGTAGCTCCTCTTGCTCACTTTGTGCCTTGGCAAGCATCCAGTCACGGAATGTGGCAATGCGCCCCATATCAGCCTGTTTGTCGTGACACACCACGTAGAACGCGTTCTTAGACACTAACAGCTCATCAAATGGCGCAATCAGTCGTCCCGCTTCCATTTCTGGCTGAGCTAAGACGTTGTTACCTAACGCAACTCCCTGCCCATGTGCTGCAGCTTGCAACACCATAGTCGAATGACTGAATATAGGGCCGTGATTAACGTTAATGCCTTCAATACCGTGTTCTTTAGCAAACTGCTTCCAATCTTTTCGCGAAGTATCATGAAGCAATGTATGGTGCTTAAGGTCACTTAGAGTTTCTAATGGTTTATTGCTCAACAACAGAGATGGAGAGCAGAGTGGGATAAGAAATTCTTGATACAATTTATCCGCACGTAACCCCGGCCAATTTCCTCGACCATAGTAAATCGCAACGTCTACATCGTCAGTAAGTGAGCCTTCATCCATATCTACCGCTTTAATACGAACATCAATATCCGGTTCCTGCTGATTAAAGTCGGCTAGACGCGGAACTAGCCATTGAATCGCGAAGCTGGGCGGTAGGCTGATAGTCAATGCGCCTTTTTCACTGCGTTCTAACACTTTATCTGTCGCTTCTGAAAGCGAAGTAAAGATATCTTTGATATCCAGAAAGTAGCTTTGACCTTCTTCCGTTAGCAGCAATGAACGGTTACGTCTCCTGAACAGTTTCAGGCCGAGAAACTCCTCTAACGCTTTAATTTGATGACTAACTGCAGCCTGAGTCACAAATAACTCCTCTGCTGCTCTAGTAAAGCTCAAATGACGTGCAGCAGCTTCGAACACTTTTAAAGAGTTCAAAGGTGGCAATCTTCTAGACATGGCACCCTTCCATAAATTGGATTAGTTTTTTTAATCTGAAACATTATAAAATGTCCATTGCCTGACGACCAGAGAAATTCTATATTTCCCCACGCAGCAAGAGCCAGAACGGCTTGATTCTTTTTTGAATCAATTGGCACTTTGTTGCGATGTTGTGTTTGCAAACTCGTATTTCGAGTTAGGTAGGTTTCTACCAAGTTTCGCCTCTCTAGCTAGAGACGAAACACATACTTCCTGTATTTATTTTGACCTGTCTGTCAAATTATTTAGCACCGCCTAACGGCGGTGTTTTTTTATCCATTTCATTTATCAAGATACCCGTTAAATATCATGAAAAAGCCATACAAATAAAAAAGCGCAAACCGGACGATTTGCGCTTTATAGATGCTGAAAATCCGTATTAAGGGCGGTAAACTTTAACGTTAGTAAAACCTTGGTCTAGCAGGTATAACGCTTGTAAACGACTCATAACACCACGCTCACAATACAGCAAGTATGTTTTAGACTGGTCTAAATCGCCAAACTGAGTACCCAGCTTGTAAAAAGGGAGATGCTTCACTTCCACTCCTTCAATTTCAAGTGGGTTATCTTCTTCTTCTTCTGGACTACGAATATCGAGTACAGTCGCATGCTGCTCAACCGCTTGAACTTGCTCTACTTCAGGAGCCGCTTCTTCAGACTCTTTCGCAATATCACGGATGTCCATCTGACGAGCATCACGGACCACTTGCTCAAGAATACTAAAATCAAACTTGTCTTCTTCAGCGTCAAGTTTCGCTTTGACGGCTTTCACTGTCGGTTTCTTCGAAATCACGCCACAGTACTCAGGCATTGTCTTGGCGAAGTCTTCCGTACCGATATCGCGCGCTAAATTGATGATATCTTCTTTATCCCAGTTAATAAGCGGGCGTAGAATCAAAGTATCTGTAACGTTATCAATATGGCGCAAGTTAGTTAGGGTCTGACTTGATACTTGACCTATTGCTTCACCAGTGACCAAAGCCTGAATACCAAACTTCTCAGCGACCAAACCAGCAGCACGCATAAACATACGCTTGAGAATAACCCCCATTTGGCCATCGTCGACCTTTTCAAGAATTTCAGCTACGACCGGCTCAAAATCAATCGAGATAAAGCGTACTTTGGCAGAAGAACCATACTTGTTCCACAGATAGTGTGACACCTGCTTAACACCGATTTCGTGCGCAGGGCCACCAAGGTTAAAGAAGCAGTAGTGCACTTTAGAACCGCGCTTGATGTGTAGGTAGCTTGAAACACCAGAATCAAAGCCACCCGAGATCAGGCTCAATACATCTTCTTGGGTACCAAGAGGGAAACCACCCAGGCCTTTGTAACGTTTAATGACTTGGTTGAGCTTTTCGTTTGCCACTTCTACTTTGATCGTCACATCAGGATTACGCAGTTTCACGCTTGCACTTTCAATCGCTTGGTTCAGGCCACCACCAACGTAGCGTTCCAGCTCGATGGAGGTGAAGTCGTGCTTACCGCGACGCTTAGCTCGAACAACGAATGTTTTTCCCTCAAGGCTAGGACGATTAAGTTCAAGTACCTGCTCGAAGATATCATGCAAATCTTTAAACTCTGACTGCTGAACTTCCAATACATGATGGATACCTGGAGTTTGAGTCAGCACTTCCACTGTTTCTTTGTAGAAGTCATCCGACTCCGCTGTAACTTCAATATGGTCACGACGGTTGAAAACAGCAACAGACTCTGTACGACTCTTAATAATGTTACGGATATTGCATTCAAGAATCTTTGTGAAGCGCTTACGCACAGATTCACTTTTTACAAAAATTTCTGGATGGGGCTTTACGATAAATTTCATAATTCACTTCACAAGTTTACTGTTTGCTATTCTCACGCTCTACTGAGCCTAGCAGCTTAGCGTTACGCTGCCTCTAAGGGCGCAAGATTATACATGAAGCAAAGACCATAAAAAAGACGAGCATTTAGCTCGCCTTTTTCTCAGTTAGTACTTGGTAGAGATGGGACCTCATCACTATAGAGAGGCTCTCCCTGCATAATACTGATTTCAACACGTCGGTTACGCGAACGCTGAGCTTCAGTGTCGTTTGGACCTAGCGGCTGTGTATCAGCCATACCTCGCACCTGAAGGCGTTGATGAGAGAAGCCACGTACTTTTTCCATTTCCTGCGCGACAGAGACAGCACGCTGAGCTGACAGGTCCCAATTCGAGCGATACAACTCAGAGTCTAGGCGTTGATTATCGGTATGTCCTGAAACTCGCACTATACCCGGAATATCTTTAACTAATTCCGCAATTTGCCGGACTAAAGGTCGAAATTTGGGCTGAAGAAATGCAGAACCCTCAGGAAATGCCCCTTTCTCACGAATACGGATATCAATCTGCTGGCCTAAGTTCTCAACTTCAACCGCACCCTGCTCAATTTCACGCTCCAACGCTTTCTTTATACTCTCCATCAAAGTTTCCAGCTCCTGCGAGAGTTCTGCTGATTGCTGTTGTTCGCTGTCTGATTCTGAGTTTTGACTGTCCTGAGTCGAGGTATCGGGTGACTTGCCACCGGTTTGTTTCCCTTTATCACGCTGCGTACCACCAGCACGATCAGATTCACCTTCATGAAATTCCAGTGTCTGTTGGGTAATATCAATGGTCTGCTGCATGATGACATCAATCGGTGTCGGCTCAGGACGCCCGGGGCGAAATTCCTGAGCAATGATGCTTGTTCCTTTAGGAATATCTTTAACTTCCAATCGGTTCTGTACACCGAATGCAAATTTCATTGAACCTGCGATTTGCTTAAACTTCAGAACGTCCATCTCAGAGAACGACAACAGAAGTACGAAGAAGCACATCAACAGTGACATTAAGTCAGCAAATGTTCCCATCCATAGCGGTAAGCCGGGGGCGGGCATTTTGGTTCTTCATCTTCCATACCAACAACCTTACTCGTTATCTACATCAAGAGCACGCTTACCTTCGTTAAGGTAATTCTTAAGATAGCTGTCGATAACGCGCGGGTTTTGTCCATCCTGAATAGCGAGTACACCATCCATGATTAAGCGACGATTGAGTTTTTCCTGATCACGACGCAGTGACAGCTTGTCAGCAATAGGGAAAAACACCATGTTAGATAAGATAGCACCGTATAAGGTCGTCAGAAGCGCAACCGCCATGGCTGGACCGATAGCTTTGGGGTCATCCATGTTAGACAACATGGCAACTAGACCAACCAAAGTACCTATCATTCCCATTGCGGGCGCAACGTCGCCAAATGCGCGAAACACACTCGCACCGAAGTCATGACGCTCATCGGTTAGGACAATATCTTTTTGCAGTGCAGCTCGTACAACATCGGCATCATGGCCGTCGACCAATAAATCGATACCTTTTTGCATGAAGTTGTTGGTGATTTCCATTTCTTCAAGTGCTAGAAATCCCCCTTTACGTGCTGCGTCTGCCATTTCGACCACTTTGGCGATCAAATCTTCTGGCTCATCGACTTTGAACATGAAAGCTTTGCCCGCAATCTTCGCCGCACCGAAAAACTGCCCCATGGTAAATTTCATTAGGACAACAAATGTCGAGCCGCCCACAACGATAAGTATGGAGGTTACATCGATGAACATCATTATGCTTCCGCCAAGAATCATCGCCATGATGACGAAAGCAAAGCCGCCAATGAGCCCTATCAGCGTTGCTAAATCCACAAAGCACTCCTCATGCTATCTTTTAAGCTATCTGGTAAATTATATCGGCAACATCTTCAGATCTTTAGTGTTTTATTGGTATCGTACTCACACAAATATAGATGTTATAGCGACATAGTAAACCAGACTAAAGCCGTGACGTGACCTTTATAAGATAATATTGACCGCGCCACCTCGATTTTTCTGTCAATTTTCCTCGGTTAAATTTGACCATCATTACCTGCTAAGGTAAGTTTCGTGCATCTTTTCAAATGTAGAAATATTATGGCGAGCAAGAAACCTGAAAACATGTCCTTTGAGGCAGCAATTGAAGAACTCGACTCTATTGTTGAACACCTTGAAAACGGTGATCTGGCTCTTGATGACGCACTGAAAAAGTTCGAACGTGGTATCGCACTGGCTCGCGAAGGCCAGAATAAGCTCAGCGATGCAGAACAACGCGTCAGCATCTTACTTCAGAACGACGATGAAACCCCGCTTTCAGAGTTCTCTACTCAGCCAGAATAATTACCACAGAAGAATTGCTGCTATGCACGAGGCGTTAACCTCTCTACAACAAAGAAACAATCGACAATTAGAACGTTGGTTAAACCAGCTTCCTCATCAGGAAAAGCCTCTGATTGAAGCCATGCGCTATGGCCTGCTATTAGGTGGAAAACGCGCACGCCCGTTTCTGGTCTATATCACAGGCCAGATGTTGGGCTGTAAAATGGAAGAGTTAGATACCCCAGCATCGGCGATTGAATGCATCCATGCATACTCGCTTATCCATGATGATTTACCTGCGATGGACGATGATGAGCTTCGTCGCGGACAACCAACCTGCCATATCAAATTCGATGAAGCCACAGCGATCCTGACTGGCGATGCCCTGCAAACCTTGGCATTTACTATTCTTGCCGATGGCGAATTGAGCCCTGAAGCGGAAACCTATCGTATAAAGATGGTGAAAGCACTGGCAGAAGCATCCGGTGCCAATGGTATGTGCCTAGGACAAGCTTTGGACCTAGCGGCAGAAGGTCAAAAGGTATCGCTTGCAGAGTTGGAAAATATTCACCGTAATAAAACCGGTGCACTAATGAAATGTGCAATCCGACTTGGAGCGCTTGCTGCTGGGCAAAAAGGCTCTGAAGTCTTACCTCAGTTAGACCAGTTTGCCGACGCTATTGGCCTAGCGTTTCAGGTTCAAGACGACATTTTAGATATTATCAGTGACACAGAGACCTTAGGTAAACCTCAAGGTTCTGATCAGGATTTAGGCAAAAGTACCTATCCTGCACTGCTAGGTTTAGATGGCGCTGTTAACAAAGCTCACACTCTGTTAACGGAAGCGCTTCAAGCTTTAGAAGCAATCCCATACAATACAGAATTACTCGAAGAGTTCGCCCGATACGTCATCGAACGCAAGAACTAAACTAAAAGCGCGCATTTATATGACTCTTGATATTTCAAAATATCCAACACTGGCTCTGGCAAATACACCAGACGAGCTGCGTAGCCTTCCCAAGGAAGCATTACCCACGCTGTGTGACGAATTACGCACCTACTTATTGAACTCTGTCAGTCAGTCCAGTGGTCACCTCGCCTCTGGCCTGGGTACAGTGGAGCTTACTGTGGCGCTTCACTATGTGTACAACACTCCGTTCGACCAACTGGTTTGGGATGTTGGCCATCAGGCCTATCCACACAAAATCCTGACTGGTCGTCGCGATCAAATGTCGACTATCCGCCAGAAAGACGGGCTGCACCCCTTTCCTTGGCGCGAAGAAAGTGAGTATGACACGCTATCTGTCGGCCACTCATCAACCTCTATCAGCGCTGCGCTAGGAATGGCAATCAGTGCAGAAAAAGAAGGTGAAAATCGCAAAGTGGTCAGCGTGATTGGTGATGGTGCCATTACCGCAGGTATGGCATTTGAAGCTATGAACCACGCAGGCGACGTTCATTCGGACATGCTAGTCGTACTGAATGACAACGAGATGTCGATCTCTGAAAACGTCGGAGCACTGAATAACCACCTTGCTCAGGTGCTTTCTGGCAGCCTCTACACCTCGATTCGTGAAGGCGGAAAAAAGTACTGTCAGGCGTTCCACCAATCAAAGAATTGGTTCGCCGCACTGAAGAGCATCTTAAAGGCATGGTCGTACCTGGTACTCTGTTTGAAGAACTGGGTTTTAACTACATCGGTCCGGTAGACGGCCATGACGTGAACGAGCTGGTCAAAACCTTGAAAAACATGCGTGAACTAAAAGGTCCACAGTTTCTTCATATCATGACGAAAAAAGGCAAAGGTTACGAACAGGCAGAAAAAGATCCGATTGGTTATCATGCGGTTCCAAAATTTGATCCTTCTAATTCGTCTCTACCAAAAAGCAACGTTAGCAAGCCAACCTTCTCCAAAATTTTCGGTGATTTTCTGTGTGATATGGCCGCTCAGGACCCTAAATTGATGGCCATCACACCAGCGATGCGTGAAGGTTCCGGCATGGTTCGCTTCTCCAAAGAGTACCCACAGCAGTACTTTGATGTTGCAATCGCCGAGCAACATGCCGTCACATTGGCGACAGGTATGGCGATTTCAGGCAACCATCCGATTGTCGCGATATACTCCACTTTTCTTCAACGCGGTTACGACCAGTTGATTCACGACATCGCCATCATGGATCTACCCGTCATGTTTGCAATTGACCGTGCTGGATTAGTGGGTGCTGATGGTCAGACTCATCAAGGCGCCTTTGATCTGAGCTTTATGCGCTGTATTCCAAACATGGTTATCATGGCGCCAAGCGATGAGAACGAATGTCGCCAAATGCTCTACACAGGGCATAAGCACACAGGGCCAAGTGCTGTACGTTACCCTCGTGGCAGCGGTATAGGAACTGACATTGAGCAAGAGTTTACCGCGTTAGAAATTGGCAAAGGCCGAGTCGTACGAAAAGGTGAAAAAGTGGCGATTCTCAGCTTCGGTACCTTCTTAGGCAATGCACTTGAAGCGGCCGAAAAGCTCAATGCCACTGTCGCTGATATGCGTTTTGTCAAACCACTTGATGAAGCTTTGATCAAACAGCTTGTTGATGAGCATGATGTGATTGTCACATTAGAAGAAAATGCCATTGCAGGCGGTGCTGGTGCTGGCGTGATCGAGTTTATGATGCAAGAAAAACTCATTAAGCCCGTACTGAATTTAGGCCTTCCTGACAAGTTCATTGCTCAAGGAACTCAAGATGAGCTGCATCAAGCGCTAGGGTTAGATGCTGTGGGTATTGAACGGTCGATTAGAGACTATCTCGATAAATAAGCGCCACTCTCTTAGTCCTACCTACATTACGGCTAAAAAGCTCTCTTTCCGAGAGCTTTTTTCATTCTATTCAGGCATCTGCCAAGCAAACTCATCGCAAATCTTCTGCCATGTGTCATCGACTTTCGCTTTAATCAGTACCGTCTTTTTAGTAAACGGATGCACAAACTCTAATCTTGAGGCATGCAAAAGCAAGCGGTGAGAGTCATAGACTTCTCTAAACAGCTTGTTGTGCTTGCCATCGCCGTGAGTAGTATCACCAACTATCGGATGACGAAGATGAGCCATATGGCGTCTGAGTTGATGTTTACGCCCAGTCAGAGGCTTTAGCTCCATCAAACAGTAGCGTGTTGTGGGAAACTTCCCTGTTGAATAAGGGATCTCTGTTTTGGCCAATGGACAATAATCCGTGATTGCCTCCTGAGCTTCCTTTTCTTGGCTTGCATGCTTATCAGCTATCTTATCCAGCTCAACTTTTAAGGCGTAATCTAATCTTCCGGCTTCTTCAATCCAACCGCGCACTACGGCGTGATAGGTTTTAACCATTTCATGGTTAGCAAACATCGGCATCACTTGCGAGGCCACATCACTCGACAAAGCAAAAATCAGTACACCTGATGTCGGTCGATCAAGGCGATGAAGTGGAAAAACATGCTGACCAATTTGGTCACGTAGTGTCTGCATCACAAACTGAGTTTCGTGTTTATCTAACCAACTACGATGAACCAGCATTCCTGCAGGTTTGTTGACAGCAACAAAGTACTCGTCCTGGAAAACAATATCTAACATCATGCACAGGCCTCGTCTATTGCTCTAAGTAAATCAAGCAATGGAGCATATGCCCCATGCTCTTTCCAACACTCTTCAAAGTAAGGCGTGATAGCAAAGCCTGTGGGTAAAGGCATATTCTGCTCAAGAAGATAGGCCATTTGGGGTAGGAATACCCATTGCAGCCATTGCTCTGGTTTTAGCGTATCAACAGAAAAAGGTTCAACGCTTTGTAGCGCTTGCTCAGAAGGCTTGCTGTGTTGCCACAGTTTTAGCTCGCGCATGACAGAGGGTAACTGGTCGAGAAGTGGTACTATTTGCTGTTCTTTTGTCATAAAACTGAGTGGAAACCTTGAAATTAGGCATAAGAGTACCATTTATAGAGGAAAGAAAGTTAGGACTATTCAGCAATGGACACCATTCATACTCTCAGTCAGTTATTAACCAATAGCGAATGCCAATATCAGGTTTACGACCTAGGGCGCCGAATAAAGAATATTGACAACAAAATGTTTGTCGATGTAGAGAAAGGTTTTCAACCCTATCCGTACCCTTTACAGCGTAAAGCGCATCTCGCAATTGCTTACTGGAATGAACATAAGCAACCTTGGATTTGGTTCTTAAAGTTTGAATTGGATGAACGTGGTCTATTGAAACAAGCTGATGTGGGCAACTTCATTAAATATGTTGTTGAAGCGATGGGCACGCGCTTAAGTCAGGAAATGACCGAAGAACAGCAACAAAAACTATCGAACAACCCTTACACTTTCAAACCTACTGAAGATAAGATGGCAGTGTTTCACAGTCAAATAAGAGCTCAACTCGACTTACCATGCAGTCAGTTCTACGAGCACGCACAGCACTACTTCTCTGGTGGTCTAGGCTGGGATAAATGGCAGACCGTCGGCCTTCAAGGTGTAACCGATATTTGTGCACGCCTTGGGCATAACCAAAATGGCGTCAGCTTACGTAAAGCGTTAAAGCACCTGCCTAATGAGCCGCTTTATGCCTTGCTCGGGGCACTGGAGCACACCCCTTTACCAGATAAGCTGGCAGGGCGTTTACAAGAAATGGCCCTTGAGCAGATAGACAGCAATGACCCAGATATCTTCTTACTCGGCGCTCTAGCGCGTGCACTGTCTGGAGCTGACACTTCGTATTCAGGAATAGTACTCGACAACATTCTCGCCTCTCCTCGCCTCAGCCATCAAGAGGTGTTGATTGGCATTGCAGGCCGCAGTTGGCATCTTCTCAGTGACCCACAGCTTGCACAGCAATTTCTTCTGCGTTTAGCTCAGACAGGTAATCAGGCGCTATTTAATCAACTGTTTGCCGATCTGGTGATGCTGCCGGAATTGAGGATGGTGTTACTGCCCCTGCTTCATTCTGCACCATCTACAGAGTTGGCTGAGGCGCTAGTAAAACTTCAACAAGCGACTAAGAGCTAAATGATGATCGGTGACCTTCTAGCCATTCTAGGATTGGCATTCGGCTGTTTTTTATTCTGGCAACAAAGAAGGCAAGCTGAGCTTGCCAAATCCATCGCGGCCAGCAAATGTAAGCAGCTCGATCTGCAGCTGATTAGCGTCGCGCTAAAAGGTCATAAACTGAAAACGCCAGACGGAATCTGGCGTTGGCACTCTGTTTACCAATTTGAATTTTCATCACTTGGTGATGACTGCTACCAAGGCAAGTTAATCATGCAAGGCTTTCGACTGATGAAGGTCGATCTACCACCTCATCGGATGTAAACACATACTCATTATACGGACCAAATGCATCACGGTTTTGACCGCAAAGCTCAAAACCCAGTTTGCTTAGAATACGAATCGATGCAATGTGCCCAATATTAGCAGTTGCTGACACACGAGTTAAGTTGAGATCCCGCACCGCCTTCGGGAAAAAGGCCTTCAGCACTTCACTGGCGTACCCCTTTCCCCAGTAGGCTTTATCAAAAATATAACCTAGCTCTGGCCCACTATCCAAATGATAGATAAAGACATGCCCGATGTATTCTCGCGAGTGGCTATCTAAGACAGCCAAGGTATAAATGGTATGATCATGTAACACTTGCTGGAAAAGCTGTTTTGCTGAAGAAACCGTGTGCGGCCCATTCATCTCAGCTCGATTCTTGGCACAACAGTTCAGCATCAAGAATTCTGACTGCAATGATTCATTGTATGGCACCAGTAATGTTCGGCGAGTTACGATAGTCACAACACATCCTTATTGACAGCATGCCCCCGAAGAACAGAGGCTAATATTTGTATCCAAACATAGAAACAAAGCTGAAAAGTTATACTAAGTGATAAGTTTAGTTATTGATCTAGATTGTTATTTTGACGTTGTTAGTGTGAGTTATGCCTAAGGTTAAAGAAAAGCCCCAATACGCAAATATCGGGGCTGTAGTCTTACTCGCAGCAGTCCGGCCACAAAAAGGGCTCCATGCCTCTTGCTTAATAGTCACTGAGTCCTTTAGTGTTATCCTAGCTTAGCTGCCCTAGCGGTATACTAATCGTCCTGATAGCTACCTAAACTGTTAACACACGTCACTTTTTCACTTAGCGGTGTTCTGCATCATCCTGATACTGTCACACCTCTTCCCAGAGGGGCCCTATCCGTTCCTTAGTACTGAGTTCCCATCAGTAGCTGCATCCCTACAGTATCCTTTTGTTCCGTGTCAGCATCCCGTCCAACACTGATTAATTTACCCTACCTCTTGCTATAAGCAATGTGATAAACCAAAACACTGGTGACATCAATACGTCCATTAGATTTAATATCTAATAAATTCAAAAACATAAAATGACAATGCGTTTATCACACCAGAGTAAGACCGTTTTATCGCACACTAAGCGTAAGATATTTCGCACATTGGCAACGTGTATTTTCTATTCGCATTCCCTGGTTGCGTTGAGTATCATGACGCTAAACGCATTCAAGGAGGTCATATGCTCACTCAAGATGTTAGTCAGGAGCTTAAAGAAATTTTAGAACAGCTCCGAAAAGAAGGGAAAGAGCCAACCGTCGCCTTGGTGAAAGCACGTCTTAGTACAGTCATCCCTATGCCTGCTCTTATCACAACTATTAAAAGCTGGAAAAGTGCTAACCGTGTTCCTAAGGTAGAAGTTGCGGCGAAAGCTGAATCAAACGAGCAGGATCGCATAAAGCAATTAGAGCAAGAGGTAATACAGTTGAATCAGCGTATAGCAGCCTTGGAGAGCAAATTAGGACTTTAAACTACTGGACGCCCGTTCTATTCATCATTCTCAATGAGAAAGGTACGACCGTGTTGGGGATCCCTCAAAACAAGTCGAAAACGAGAAGAGATTCCTTACTCTCTCCTTCGTCGTTCTAAGGAATGACATATCTAGTTCACCGCCACAACACCATGACGAACAACGTCATCCTCAAGAGTGAGGTACAAACGAGTTGGGGATCTCTTAAAGCGAGTCGAAAACGAGAAGAGATTCCTTACTCTCTCCTCGTCGTTCTAAGGAATGACATATCTAGTTCACCGCCACAACACCATGACGAACAACGTCATCCTCAAGAGTGAGGTACGACCGTGTTGGGGATCCCTCAAAACAAGTCGAAAACGAGAAGAGATTCCTTACTCTCTCCTCGTCGTTCTAAGGAATGACATATCTAGTTCACCGCCACAACACCATGACGAACAACGTCATCCTCAAGAGTGAGGTACGACCGAGTTGGGGATCCCTCAAAACAAGTCGAAAACGAGAAGAGATTCCTTACTCTCTCCTTCGTCGTTCTAAGGAATGACAAATATTTGTAGAACACAAAAACAAAAGGCTTGGCGCAATGCCAAGCCTTTTTTGTTTAGACAAATTGGCGAATTACCAACCTGTTACTTCACGCAGACCTTTACCGATATCTGCTAGAGACTTAACCGTCTTAACGCCAGCTGCTTCTAGTGCTGCAAACTTGTCTTCCGCAGTGCCCTTACCACCAGAGATGATTGCACCAGCGTGACCCATACGTTTACCTGGAGGAGCCGTTACACCAGCGATGTAAGAAACCACTGGCTTAGTTACGTTCTCTTTGATGAACGCTGCTGCTTCTTCTTCAGCTGTACCACCGATTTCGCCAATCATTACGATGGCTTCAGTTTCTGGATCTTCTTGGAACAGTTTTAGGATATCAATGAAGTTTGAGCCTGGAATTGGGTCGCCACCGATACCAACACAAGTAGACTGACCGAAACCTTCGTCTGTCGTCTGCTTAACCGCTTCATACGTAAGAGTACCAGAGCGAGAAACGATACCCACTTTACCTTTCTTGTGGATGTGACCAGGCATGATACCAATCTTACACTCATCAGGAGTGATTAGACCTGGACAGTTAGGACCGATCATGCGAACGCCAGTTTCTTCTAGCTTCACTTTCACGTCGATCATATCTGTTGTTGGAATACCTTCAGTGATCGTTACGATAAGCTCGATACCCGCATCAATCGCTTCTAGGATTGCATCTTTACAGAAAGGTGCTGGAACGTAGATAACTGTTGCAGTGGCGCCAGTTGCTTCTACTGCTTCACGTACAGTGTTGAATACAGGAAGACCTAGGTGAGTTTGGCCACCTTTACCTGGGGATACACCACCAACCATCTGTGTGCCGTATGCGATAGCTTGCTCAGAGTGGAAAGTACCTTGACCACCAGTGAAACCCTGACAGATTACTTTGGTGTCTTTATTAATTAGTACAGACATTATTTGCCCTCCGCAGCAGCAACAACTTTCTGAGCTGCGTCAGTTAGTGACTCAGCAGCGATGATATCAACATCAGAATTAGCAAGAACTTCGCGACCTAGGTCTGCGTTAGTACCTTCAAGACGAACAACAACGGGTACGCTTACACCTACCTCTTTAACTGCCCCAATAATACCTTCTGCGATCATGTCACAACGCACGATACCGCCGAAGATGTTGACGAGTACTGCTTTTACATTGTCATCAGATAGGATGATCTTGAATGCTTCTGCTACACGCTCTTTAGTTGCGCCGCCACCTACGTCTAGGAAGTTAGCTGGCTTACCGCCGTGTAGGTTTACGATATCCATCGTACCCATTGCCAGGCCTGCACCGTTAACCATACAGCCAACATTGCCGTCTAGTGCTACGTAGTTCAGTTCCCACTGTGCTGCGTGTGCTTCACGCTCATCTTCTTGCGAAGGATCATGCATTTCGCGTAGCTTAGGCTGACGGTACATCGCGTTTGAATCGATGTTGATCTTACCGTCAAGGCATAGCAAGTTGCCTTCACCAGTAATGACAAGAGGGTTGATCTCTAGAAGAGCAAGGTCGTACTGAGAGAACATGTTGCCAAGACCCATGAAGATCTTAACAAATTGTTTGATTTGGTCACCTTCAAGACCTAGCTTGAATGCTAGTTCACGACCTTGATAAGCCTGAGGACCGACTAGTGGATCGATGGCTGCTTTGTGAATCAACTCTGGAGTCTCTTCTGCAACTTTCTCGATTTCAACACCACCTTCAGTCGATGCCATGAATACAACTTTACGAGTTGCACGGTCAACAACCGCACCAAGGTAAAGTTCGTTAGCGATATTTGAAGCTTCTTCTACAAGAATCTTCGTGACAGGCTGACCATTTGCATCTGTTTGGTAAGTTACCAGATTCTTACCTAGCCATTTTTGCGCAAATTCTTTTACGCCATCTTTTGTGTCATGCAGCTCGACACCGCCCGCTTTACCGCGGCCACCAGCGTGAACCTGACATTTAACAACTTTTTTCTCTGTGCTAATGCGACCCGCCGCTTCGAAAGCTTCTTGAGGGGTATCACACGCATAGCCTTCCGGTACAGGCAAACCGAATTCTGCAAACAGCTGTTTGGCTTGGTATTCATGCAAATTCATTTTGTTATTCCGTTTGTTTTCCCTTGAGGGATTATTATGTCCATGACGCTTTGATCAAAACGACCTAACGTCTGTAGGGTCTTCTCAAATAAAACACTAGCTATCAACACAACTAGCACTCCAAATGAAGGCTGAGCGTTGAGCAGCTCAGCCTAAAACTTTTAGCGCCTAAGAGAACCGTCCCTTAGGTGCCTGAGTTCATTACACATCTAGTAGTAAACGAGCTGGATCTTCTAATAGTTCCTTGATTGTCACTAGGAAGCCCACAGACTCACGACCATCAATCAGGCGGTGGTCATAGGATAATGCTAGATACATCATTGGTAGAATTTCTACTTTGCCATCAACAGCCATCGGACGCTCTTGGATCTTGTGCATACCAAGAATCGCCGATTGTGGTGGGTTGATGATTGGCGTAGACATTAGTGAACCAAATACACCACCGTTAGTGATAGTAAAGTTACCACCCATCAACTCATCAACTGTTAGCTTGCCGTCGCGGCCTTTGATTGCTAACTCTTTGATGCCTTTTTCTACGTCAGCAAAACCTAGAGTGTCACAGTCTTTAAGAACCGGAGTGACCAGACCACGTGGCGTAGATACCGCCATGCTGATGTCGAAGTAGTTGTGGTAAACGATATCATCACCGTCGATAGATGCATTCACTTCTGGGTAACGTTTGAGTGCTTCAGTTACGGCTTTCACGTAGAAAGACATGAAGCCTAAACGGATACCGTGACGCTCTTCGAACTGGTCTTTATACTGCTTACGAAGATCCATGATTGGCTTCATGTTGACTTCATTGAACGTCGTTAGCATTGCCGTGTTGTTCTTCGCTTCTAGCAGACGGTTAGCTACCGTCTTACGTAGACGAGTCATTGGTACACGTTTCTGACTACGTGCAGCAGCAGGTGCTTCGGCTACAGGAGCATCGGCTTTCGGTGCAGCTTTGGCATTCGCAAGGTGCGCTTCAATATCTTCGCGCGTAATACGACCGCCAACACCCGTCCCCTTAACTTGGCTTGCTTCCAAGTTGTGCTCTGCAAGCAGGCGACGAACTGCCGGGCTTAATGCATCGTTACTTTCTTCGTTTAGGGAAGCTTTATGGCGTTTATCAGGAGAAGCTTCTGCTTCTTCCGTGGTATCTTTGGTTGGTTCACCCGCTACTGCACCAGGCTTAATTTTAGCAATCAGTTGCTTAGAAAGAACTGTTGCTCCTTCTTCTTCAATAATCGCTTCTAGTACACCCGCTTCAGGCGCTGGTACTTCTAGCACAACTTTATCTGTTTCAATATCAACCAGAACTTCATCGCGCTCAACTGCGTCACCTGGTTGTTTGTGCCATGTTGCTACTGTCGCGTCCGCAACAGATTCAGGTAAATCTGGAACCAGAATTTCAATTGTCATATCTGTTTCTTCCTTTCACTTCTAGTTCTTAGTCTGAAGTTTTTGTATTCAAGGTTAGTGCGTCTTCAACCAACGCTTTCTGTTGTTTTAAATGTACTGACATATAACCTACAGCAGGTGATGCTGACGCTGGACGTCCGGCGTACTTAAGCTCTGCTCCCGCCGGAATAGCAGCACGGAAGTTGTGTTGGCTACAGTACCAAGCCCCCTGGTTTTGAGGCTCTTCTTGACACCAAACATAATCTTCAGCATTGGTGTACTGCTCGATCGCCGCTTTGACCTCTTCCAGAGGGAATGGGTAAAGCTGTTCAATACGAACAATAGCCACATCTTCCTGTTCGTTATTGCGGCGCTGTTCCAGTAGATCGAAATAGACCTTACCCGAACAGAAAACAACACGTTTCACTTTGTTAGGAGCAAGGTTGTCTATCTCAGCAATCGCTGGTTGGAACGTACCTTCAGATAGTTCTTCAAGTGTTGAAGTACAAAGAGGATGACGAAGCAGAGATTTTGGCGACATAACCACTAGTGGCCGACGCATTGGACGCACAACCTGACGACGAATCATGTGGTACACCTGAGCAGGTGTCGATGGTACAACCACCTGCATATTCTGCTCAGCACACAGCTGAAGATAACGTTCAAGGCGTGCAGAAGAGTGCTCTGGACCTTGACCTTCATAACCGTGAGGAAGAAGCATAGTCAGACCGCACAAACGAGCCCATTTTTGTTCACCTGACGAGATAAATTGGTCGATGACAACCTGAGCACCATTGGCAAAATCACCAAACTGAGCTTCCCAGATAGTCAAACCACTTGGCTCTGCCGTAGCATAACCATATTCAAATGCCAGCACCGCCTCTTCAGACAAAACAGAATCGTATACTTCGAACGGACCTTGCTTGTCATGAACGTTGGCCAACGGAATAAACGTGCTTGCATCTGTCTGGTTGTGAAGCACTGAATGACGGTGGAAGAAGGTACCACGACCAGAATCCTGTCCAGAAATACGAATACGCTTGCCATCATCGACAAGTGTCGCATACGCTAGTGTTTCGGCCATTCCCCAATCGATCGCTTTTTCGCCAGCGATCATTGCTGTGCGATCATTGTAAAGCTTGTTTACACGGCTTTGTAATTTGTGACTTTCTGGGTACTGACAGATACGCTGACCAAGTTCAACCAAGCGATCTTTGTCAAAAGTACTATCCCAGCTAACATCCCAGTCATGACCGAGGTATGGAGACCAGTCAACAGAATGCAGTGCCATTGGGCGCCACTCTTTAACGACAACTTCACCACGATCTAATGCATCACGATATTCGTTCACTAATTGAGTTGCTGTATCAATGCCAAAGTCACCACGCTCGATCAATACATCAGCATATAGCTTGCGCGGCGTTGGGTGCTTTTTAATCTTCTGGTACATCAGTGGCTGAGTTGCATTTGGCTCGTCAGCTTCGTTGTGACCATGACGTCGATAACACACTAAGTCAATCACTACATCGCTCTTGAACTCGTTTCGATAATCAAGCGCAATACGTGTAACAAAAGCCACAGCTTCAGGGTCATCTGCGTTCACATGGAAAATAGGTGCCTGTACCATTTTCGCAATATCAGTACAGTACATCGTAGAACGCGTGTCGTTAGGGTTTGACGTAGTGAAACCCACCTGGTTGTTCACAACGATGCGAACTGTACCGCCAACACGGAAGCCGCGTGACTGAGACATATTGAAAGTTTCGGCTACAACTCCCTGACCTGCTACCGCCGAATCGCCATGAATTGTAATAGGTAACACAGTATTACCTTCATTATCCCCTAGGCGATCCTGACGAGCACGGACGGAACCAATGACTACTGGGTTTACAATCTCAAGGTGAGATGGGTTAAATGCAAGTGCAAGGTGAACATCACCGCCTGGCGTTGCAAAATCTGCAGAGAAGCCCTGATGGTACTTAACATCACCAGTACCCCATGTTTCATCATGCTTACCCGCAAACTCGTCAAACAGATCCTGAGGCTTTTTCCCCAAAACGTTGACTAGCATATTTAACCGCCCACGGTGCGCCATACCAATAACAACTTCGCGCATACCATTTTTACCAGCGTGGCGAATCAATTCTTTTGTCATCGGTATCAGTGCATCCCCCCTTCTAGCGAGAAACGTTTAGCACCTGGGAATTTAGCTCCTAGATAACGCTCCAAACCTTCAGCGGCCGTCAGCTCTTCAAGAAATTCTTGTTTTTCTTGTTTAGAAAAAGAAGGTTGACCAACAACTGACTCCAAACGTTGCTGGATCCAACGTTTTTGTTCAGTGTTCGTCATGTGCATGTATTCTGCACCGATAGAACCACAGTAGATTTTATTCAGAGAAGCGTAGATGTCTTTTAGCAACATGGTATCTTGACCAATAGCAAAAGAACCTACATTGAATGATTCTTCGAAGTCATCTTCGGTGAGAGTATGGAATGCTGGGTCTAGCTCCGCCACAGTTGGGCGTTGCCATAATCCGAGTGGATCAAGTTTTGCAGCTTCATGACCGCGGAAGCGGTATGCGTTAATAAGTTGCAATACTTTTACTTGCTTAGCGTCGACATCTGGATCACTAACTTGGACATTGTAATGCTTTGTTTCTTGAGCGAGTCGTCGGAAGTAGTCACGGACACGTGAGTGAGGCTGTTCAGCCACCTCTTCAGAAGGCTTAGGTAAGCCATCAAATACACGTTTCCATTCCTCACTTACCAGATCGGGATCACTTAGATACAGTTCGTAGAGATCTTCTACATAAGTTGCATTGGCGCCAGCCAAGTGTGAAGACTCGAGCCATGCCTTCATCACGCCGTTGTGCATATTTTCCCTTAACCAGTAGTTTTCACGTTTGCTTCGGTCTATGCCGAGCTATTAAGAGCCGACCACCTAAGTGATCGGCAATTTTTATTAATTTAAACCGAACGATTGACCAGCATAGTCTTAATGTGACCAATGGCTTTCGTTGGGTTGAGTCCTTTAGGACAAACACTTACACAATTCATGATGCCATGGCAACGGAAAACGCTAAATGCATCATCAAGATTTGACAGACGTTCATCTGTTGCTGTATCGCGGCTATCAATCAGCCAACGATAAGCAGCCAGCAGGCCAGCAGGACCAATGAATTTATCAGGGTTCCACCAGAATGATGGGCACGAAGTCGTACAACATGCACACATAATACACTCGTAGAGCCCATCAAGATGCGCGCGCTCATCAGGAGACTGTAAATTCTCGCGGGATGGTGGCAAGGCGTCATCATCAATCAAGAATGGCTTCACTTTCGCGTAGTTGTCGTAGAACTGGGTCATATCAACAATCAAATCACGAACAACAGGCAAACCTGGAAGCGGTCGAATCACGATTTTATCACCTGCTAATGCTGAAAGCGGGGTGATGCAAGCAAGGCCATTCTTACCATTCATATTTAGGCCATCAGAACCACAAACACCTTCACGGCAAGAGCGACGGAATGAGATGCTTGGATCTTGCTCTTTCAGCAGGATCAATGCATCTAGAAGCATCATGTCCGAACCTTCATCAACCTCAAGCGTGTAATCTTTCATATACGGCTTTTGGTCAACATCTGGGTTGTAACGGTACAAAGAGAAATTCAGTTTCATAATTATGTCCTCCTTTCCTTAGTACGTACGTGCTTTAGGCGGAAACGCTTCACGATGAATCGGTTCCATGTTGACATCGCGCTTCGCCATCGCTTCCGTTTCCGGGTTGTAAATTGAGTGACATAGCCACTGCGCATCGTCACGGTCAGGGAAGTCAAAACGAGCATGTGCACCACGGCTTTCTGTACGGTAGTTCGCCGCAACAGCAGTCGCGTAAGCAGTTTCCATCAAGTTCTCTAGTTCTAAACACTCAATACGCTGTGTGTTGAACTCAGTTGATTTATCAGCAAGATGAGCATTCTTCAGGCGTTCACGGATAACTTTCAGTTCTTCCAAACCTTTAGCCATTGCATCACCTTCACGGAATACCGAGAAGTTGTTTTGCATACATTGCTGTAGATCTTTACGGATTTGCGCTGGGTCTTCACCCTCAGTGCTGTTTTCCCAACGGTTGTAACGCTCTAAAGAACGCTCAATGTCTGCTTCAGTAGCCGGTTTCGCTTCTGCTTGCTTAGCTAGAGTTTCACCTAAGTGCAGACCTGTTGCACGACCGAATACAACCAAGTCTAGTAGTGAGTTACCACCCAGACGGTTAGCGCCGTGTACTGATACCGATGCGATTTCACCACAAGCGAATAGACCTTGAACTTCTACGTCTGCACCGCTTGAGTCTTGCTTAATAGCCTGACCTGAAACCTGAGTTGGGATACCACCCATCATGTAGTGACATGTTGGGATTACTGGAATCGGCTCTTTAACTGGGTCTACGTGTGCAAACGTACGAGACAGTTCACAAACACCCGGTAGACGTGACTCAAGAGTCTCTTTACCTAGGTGATCCAGTTTCAGTTTAATGTGAGGACCCCAAGGGCCATCGCAGCCGCGACCTTCACGAATTTCGATCATCATTGAGCGAGCAACAACGTCACGACCAGCAAGGTCTTTCGCGTTTGGAGCATAACGCTCCATGAAGCGCTCACCGTCTTTATTAAGCAGGTAACCACCTTCACCACGACAACCTTCAGTTACAAGAACACCTGCTCCAGCGATACCCGTTGGGTGGAACTGCCACATTTCCATGTCTTGCATAGGTACGCCTGCACGCAGCGCCATACCAACACCATCACCCGTGTTGATGTGAGCGTTAGTCGTCGATGCGTAAATACGACCCGCACCCCCGTTGCTAGGATGGTTGCTTTTGATTTGAAATAACAAACTTCACCAGTTTCCATACATAGCGCAGTACAACCTAGAACAACACCATCTTCGTTTTTAACAAGGTCAAGTGCATACCACTCAGAGAAAACCGTTGTTTTGTGTTTGATGTTTTGTTGATAAAGCGTGTGTAGAAGCGCGTGACCTGTACGGTCAGCTGCAGCAGCTGTACGAGCAGCCTGTTCACCGCCAAAGTTCTTTGACTGACCGCCGAAAGGACGCTGGTAGATAGTACCGTTGTCAAAACGAGAGAAAGGAAGACCCATTTTCTCCAGTTCAATAACAGACTCAGGACCGTTCTTACACATATATTCGATAGCGTCTTGGTCACCAATGTAGTCAGAACCCTTGACCGTATCATACATGTGCTGCTCCCAGTGGTCTTCGTGCGCGTTACCTAGCGCGACCGTAATACCACCTTGAGCAGAAACTGTATGTGAACGTGTTGGAAATACTTTAGAAAGCAATGCACATGAAAGGCCTTGCTCAGAGATTTGTAGTGCAGCACGCATACCTGCACCACCAGCGCCGATTACAACGGCATCAAATTCGCGAACTGGAATAGACACTTACGCACCCCACAGAATAAATAGACCAGAGAAGAAGTAACCAAATAGCACGGCAATCACACCTAGCTGCAGAAAACCGCGAAGCTTAGCGCATTTGATGTAGTCTGTAAGAACTTGCCATAGACCAATCCAAGCGTGGATAAGAACGGATACCAACGCAAGCATGGTAAAGACTTTAGTAAAAGTCCCACCAAAGAACTGTGTCCAAGATACGTAAGAAATATCTGAGAAAGCACAGAAGCTCACCAGATAGATAGTATAAAGCGTCATAATGATTGCTGTTGCACGAATTAAAAGGAAATCGTGCACACCATTACGACCAAAAGATGAAATGTGTTTTACCATACCAGAATCCCCGCAAGTACAGACAGAACGGCCGTCGCTGCGAATGCAACCTTAGCGCTCATAGCGCCAGATTCCAGCTCTTCAAAATGACCTAGATCCATCAGCAAGTGACGAATACCACCTGCTATATGGTAGGCCAAAGCCGTCAAAATACCCCACAAAATAAATTTCACAAAGAAACCGTCAACGATATCGACAGCTTGTGCATAACCTACAGGGGAAGACAGGGATATGGATAATAACCACAGAAGTATCCCGATCGCGACAAACGTAATTACACCTGAAACTCGGTGCAAGATAGATGCGATTGCTGTGATCGGAAAGTTGATAGTCTGCAAATCTAAATTAACAGGTCTTGACTTTCTTTCTTTCACGGGCTTGCTCACTCAGCTCCATTGAAGCATTTATTGTTATGAACGAAATTTGATTGCAAACCTACAAAAGTTAACATTTATTTAACAATAAGCAGGCAAAAAACCGGAGTAAACTTGTAAAATATTTGTTAACAACAAACCTTAAAACATCACCTCACATCTGTTTCAAGACTTGAATTTATAAGGTTTCCACCAAAATTTACGGCGCCACTATACGGCTGGACATATTTTAGCACAATTGATGTAACAATTTTTGCTACACAGAACAGATTTTTAACTTTATACGTATAAAAAATCAAAAGAAGTGCACAAGTCGGAGGAGAAAAATTGACTTTGATAACGAACACACGTACAAAAATGTCACACAAACATCCTGGACGGATTAAATAATAAACAAAGGAGATTGTTATGGCAGATAAGAAAGCGACCCTTCACGTTGAAGGTCAAGCGCCTGTCGAACTGCCAATTATGGAAGGTGCCCTTGGTACTCCTGTAATTGATGTTCGTAAACTTGGAGCAAATGGATATTTCACGTTTGACCCAGGTTTTCTTGCCACTGCATCCTGTGAATCTCAAATCACCTATATCGACGGTGGCAAGGGCATTCTTTTGCACCGCGGTTATCCTATTGATCAGTTAGCTAATAACGCTGATTACTTAGAAGTTTGCTACATACTTCTTTATGGTGAAGCCCCTACACGAGAACAATACGAGCAATTTAAAAAGACTGTCACCCGCCATACTATGGTACACGAGCAAATCGCGAGCTTCTTCCACGGATTCCGTCGCGACGCTCACCCAATGGCAGTCATGTGTGGTGTAGTCGGCGCTCTGGCAGCCTTCTATCACGATTCACTCGACATCAATAATGACACCCACCGTGAGATCACGGCTTATCGTCTGCTGTCAAAAATGCCTACCCTGGCGGCGATGTGTTACAAATACTCTATCGGTCAGCCATTTATCTACCCACGCAACGATCTAAGCTATGCGGAAAACTTCCTACACATGATGTTTGCTAACCCATGTGAAGAATACGAAGTGAATCCAGTCGTAGCTCGTGCAATGGATAAGATCTTTACACTTCATGCAGACCATGAGCAAAACGCTTCAACGTCAACAGTACGTCTAGCCGGCTCATCTGGCGCGAACCCATTTGCGTGTATCGCAGCGGGTATCGCATCGCTTTGGGGGCCTGCACATGGCGGAGCTAACGAAGCCTGTCTGAAGATGTTGGAAGAAATAGGTAGTGTTGACAACATTCCTGAGTACATCGAACGTGCGAAGGATAAGGATGACCCATTCCGCCTAATGGGCTTCGGTCACCGTGTTTATAAGAACTATGACCCACGTGCAACGGTCATGCGCGAAACTTGTCATGACGTATTGAAAGAGCTAAACATTGACGATCCACTGCTTGATGTAGCGATGGAGCTTGAGCGGATTGCTCTGTCTGACGAGTACTTCGTTTCTAAGAAGCTTTACCCGAATGTCGATTTCTACTCTGGCATCATTCTAAAAGCGATCGGTATTCCAGTCTCTATGTTTACCGTGATCTTCGCGCTATCACGTACCATTGGTTGGATTGCTCACTGGAACGAAATGCACAGTGACCCACTCAACCGTATCGGCCGACCTCGTCAGCTTTACACGGGTGAAGTTCAGCGTGAGTTTTCGCCAATACACGAGCGTGAGTAATAGCTGACTAGCAAAAAGTTAAAGGGCTAATGTACGAACATTAGCCCTTTTTTATTAGACTAGTTGTCATCCTCAAGAACGAGGCACGAGTGAGTTGGGGATCTCTCACCGCGAGCCGCCAACCTTTAGAGATTCCTTACTCCCTCATTCTTCGGTTTAAGGAATGACAAATATTTCTCTCGCAGGGCGAAGCCCGATCCCGTTTTCTAAAAGCGCAGCGTTCCATAGGACGCAGTCCGTTCCCGCTCTCCCGTAGGACGAAGTCCGTCCTTCTCTTACACCGGATTATCAATATCAATAAATTCAACATCTAGGCCATGTTCAGTGGCTAGCCACTCGCCTAGTGCTTTGATTCCGTAGCGCTCTGTCGCGTGGTGCCCGGCAGCATAGTAGTGAATGTCCTGCTCACGAGCAGAATAAGTAGTGCGTTCTGAGATCTCACCCGAAATAAACGCATCTAAACCGTGTCTCGCTGCCAATTCAATAAAGTCCTGACCACCACCAGTGCACCATCCGACCGTTTCAATCACTTTGTCTGCATTTTCTGGAGCAATATGAAGAGGCTGGCGTTTCAGTACTTGATTGATCTTGGCAGCAAACTCAGCCCCTGTCATTGGAGACTTCAAACGCCCAAACATAGCGACGGATTGAGGATGCCCTTCTAGGCCGCCTTGCACTTCAATATCCAGCAAACGAGCGAGTTCAGCGTTATTGCCTAGCTCAGGGTGGATATCAAGAGGCAGATGGTAACCCATTAAATTAATGTCGTTTTTTATCAAGGTACGAATGCGTTTGCCTTTCATACCACGAATGGGTTCAGGCTCGCCTTTCCAGAAATAGCCGTGATGAACCAATAATGCGTCTGCTTTTAACTCAACCGCTTTATCAATCAATGCTTGCGAAGCAGTCACACCAGTCACGATCTTTTTAATCTGCTCTTTACCTTCAACCTGTAACCCGTTAGGTGCATAGTCTTTGATTAACTGTGGAGAGAGCTTCTCGTTGAGGATTTTTTCTAATTGTAAGTTGTTCATGACAGCTTCCATCTAATTGCTAACATTGCGCTTTATCTTAGTGAGCAAAGTGTATTCGAACCATAGCAACCTTACCAGCACCTAGCTACAATAGTGGCGTTCAAGCAAATATAGGTTTGAGGATGAACGCTTTACAACGTTTTTATCACTGGGTACATGAAACACCATCGCTATTTAACCTGACACCGCCATTTGTCGATGTCAAAGCGCTGAATATCACTCCTCTAAAACAAGATCACTATCAGGGAAACCCTCGCTTAGGATTCATCTACCAGTACCTCTGCACTGAGCTCATCAGCAATAGTTCAAAATATTCTTTGCTCGAAGAAGAGATTCAAATCAACAAAGCGTCAGGACAGACCATAGGCGCAATTGATCTCATTCTAGACAACCATGAGTCACAGCAGAAAGAACACTGGGAAGTCGCGATTAAATTCTATCTTTTACATAAAGGCGTTTGGTACGGACCGAATGCCCACGATCAGCTAGACAAAAAACTCGCTAGAATGCTCTCGCATCAATTAAAAATGAGTGCAGCTCCTGAATTCCTCGAACAATACCCTCATTACTCTGATCTCACTGAGCACCTGTTAATCCAGGGGCGTCTTTATACCAATCCTTTTTCACCAGAGACAATTCCGGAAGAGTGTCTTGGGCTCACGATAAACCCTAGCCAAATCAATGGATATTGGTGCTATCAAAGTCAGTGGGACCAGATTGGCGAACCGCTGTATGAACTTGAAAAGCCACTTTGGGCGGTTGGACTAGAAGAGTTCACCAACCCTATCGATAAACCCAATGGAAGGTTTGTCCATGCTCAGACGAAAGGCGGTCAATTTTGGTTTGTTGTGCCTGATAGTTGGCCGGGTTCATAGGTAGCTAATCAGAAGGGTCTGTAACTCCTTAATCGTCATCCTCAAGAGTGAGGTACGAGCGAGTTGGGGATCTCTTTAAGCGAGTCGAAGCCAGTATGAGATTCCTTACTCCCTCATTCTTCGGTCTAAGGAATGACGCGGATAGTCTCAGTATTTGGGGGACCGAAAGCTACTCCCAAATACATAAAAATTGCCTACACCTCTGACTATTGTCATCCTCAAGAGGCAGGTACGAGCGAGTTGGGGATCCCTTGTAGCGTGTCGAAGATGGGATGAGATTCCCTACTCCCTCATTCTTCGGTCTAAGGAATGACGCGGATAGTCTCAGTATTTGGGGGACCGAAGACTACTCCCAAATACATAAAAATTGCCTACACCTCTGACTATTGTCATCCTCAAGAGGCAGGTACGAGCGAGTTGGGGATCCCTTGTAGCGTGTCGAAGATGGGATGAGATTCCCTACTCCCTCATTCTTCGGTCTAAGGAATGACGCGGATAGTCTCAGTATTTGGGGGACCGAAGACTATTCCCAAATACATAAAAATTGCCTACAACTCTTACTATTGTCATCCTCAAGAGTGAGGTACGAGCGAGTTGGGGATCCCTTGTAGCGTGTCGAAGCCAGTATGAGATTCCTTACTCCCTCATTCTTCGGTCTACAGAATGACGCGGATAGTCTCAGTATTTGGGGGACCGAAAGCTACTCCCAAATACATAAAAATTGCCTACAACTCTGACTATTGTCATCCTCAAGAGGCAGGTACGAGCGAGTTGGGGATCTCTTTAAGCGAGTCGAAGATGGGATGAGATTCCCTACTCCCTCATTCTTCGGTCTACAGAATGACGCGGATAGTCTCAGTATTTGGGGGACCGAAAGCTACTCCCAAATACATAAAAATTGCCTACACCTCTGACTATTGTCATCCTCAAGAGGCAGGTACGAGCGAGTTGGGGATCCCTTGTAGCGTGTCGAAGATGGGATGAGATTCCCTACTCCCTCATTCTTCGGTCTATGGAATGACAAATCTTTCTCCCGAAGGGCGCAGCCCGTTCCTTGTTTCACAAAAAAGGGCTGACAAATAGTCAGCCCTTGATACAACACTTAGTTGTCGAAGTTAAAGACCAGCGTCAGCAAATACCTGATTCACGATATCTTGTGCTTCTGCTTCAATTTGCTTCAAATGCTCTTCACCTTTAAAGCTCTCACAGTAGATCTTGTAGATATCTTCCGTGCCTGAAGGACGTGCCGCAAACCAGCCGTTATCAGTCGTGACTTTGAGGCCACCAATCGCAGCCCCGTTGCCAGGCGCGTGGGTCAAGCGAGCAGTGATCGCGTCACCTGCAAGAGTTTCCGCTGTCACCATCGCAGCAGACAGTTTCTTTAGCACCTCTTTCTGTGGGCCGTTTGCCACAGCCTGAATACGGTTGTATTCAGAAGCACCATGCTTCGCTGCAAGTTCTTCATAGTACTCTTGAGGGTTCTTACCTGTTACCGCAGTAATTTCAGCAGCTAGAAGACACAGAATGATACCATCTTTATCTGTTGACCATGGCGTACCATCTTTACGTAGGAAAGAGGCCCCTGCAGACTCTTCACCACCAAAACCAAATTTACCTTCGTAAAGACCATCAACAAACCACTTAAAACCAACCGGGACTTCACACAGTTCGCGACCAAGATCAGCAACAACGCGATCGATCAATGCACTTGACACCAGAGTCTTACCAACGGCGACATCTTTACCCCACTCTTCACGGTGACGGTATAAATAATCAATACACACAGCGAGGAAGTGGTTTGGGTTCATCAAACCTTTTGGTGTAACAATTCCATGACGGTCGTAGTCTGGATCATTGCCAAACGCCAGATCATATTCATCTTTTAGCGCTAACAGACCAGCCATTGCGTAAGGAGATGAACAGTCCATACGTACCACGCCGTCTTTATCTAGCGACATAAACTGGAACGATGGGTCAATCGCTTCGCTAACCAAAGTCAAATCTAGATTGTAAGCAGAGCCGATTTGTCGCCAGTAGTCGATCCCACTGCCGCCAAGTGGGTCAACCCCGATCTTAATATTTGCTTTTTGAATGGCTTCCATGTCAATCACATTCACAAGATCGTCAACGTACGGCTTAACTAAGTCTTTCTCTGAGAAAAGCACTGACGCTTTTGCTTCAGCTAACGGCATACGCTTAACGCCTTGCAAACCTTCAGCGATCAGGGCATTTGCACGGTCTTGAATCGCTTGTGTCAATTCACCTTCCGCAGGACCGCCGTGAGTTGGGTTGTACTTAATACCACCATCTTGGGGCGGGTTATGAGACGGTGTAATCACAATACCGTCTGCTTTATCTTGATGTTCAAGGTTATGAGTCAAAATAGCGTGAGACACACCCGGTGTTGGCGTATAACCGTTGTCTTGCTGAACAACAACTTGAACACCGTTTGCAACCAACACTTCGACAACACTGGAGAACGCTGGTTCTGACAAAGCATGCGTATCTTTGCCTATAAATAGAGGTCCAGTTGTTTGTTTCTCAGCACGTACTTCAGCTATCGCTTGAGCAATCGCCAGGATATGGTTTTCGTTGAAAGTAGATTTGTCTGCAGTACCACGATGTCCGGAAGTGCCGAACTCAACTTTGTGATCAGGATTAGCAGGGTCTGGTTGAAGTAGGAAATAGTTCGAGACAAGTGCAGGGATATTATGCAGATCCTGCTGTTGGGCTTGTTGTCCAGCACGTGGGTGCATCGCCATTTTGACATCCTTTATAAAAATGTTCAGAAGCAAAAAACCTCATAATAACCAGCACTGTTTGAACATTATGAGGTTTAAATCAGAATTCTTAGATTGAGTTAGTGACCTTCTCAATAAGGTCGGCAGGAAAATTCATTCTCGCCATCAACTGGTCAACCATCTGGCGCTTTCTACTGGTGTTGTTATTGGTAATCACCCAGAAAGGCGAACCGGGAATCGCTTTAGGCTTTGTCGTGTTACCACTCTCCAAGAGAGTTTGCTCATTGTTAGCAAAATAAACACGCTTTCGGCCTTTTACTTGAGTTGCTTCGGAAAATCCCTGCGGGTCAATGCGGTTCAACGTCGACAATACCAACATGAATCTGTCGATGGCTTTTTTCAGCCCCGCAAACTCATCAGATATCAGCAGCGAGCGCATTGCTTTGACGCTGTCTACTTTTTCTTCTTTGGCTGCATCACGGCTAACCACGATTCCTGTGGGCTGTACTGCTGACACAACCGACGCTGATTGTTGACTCTGCTTATCAACCACGAGAAGACGACGTAAGATGTCGGATGCACTTTCACCGATGTGTTGGGTTTGACCTGCGATGTAACGGTATAGATCCTCATCAACCTCAATTGTTTTCATTCGCTTTTCACAATCTCTATGTTTAAACTCTGTGGGATTATATACCCAAGTCCCCTCAATATGCGAGTTCCAGATTTGCTATCTGAAGCAGATTAATGGTCGAATGAGGCGCTACGTTAAACCAGTCACGAATAGAGTAAAATGTCACAACTGCTCAACTATAAAATCGAAGGTGAGGGTCACACCATAGTTTTGATCCACGGCTTATTTGGTAGCTTAGATAACCTTGGTTTGCTCGCCCGAGATTTGCGCCAAGATTTTCAGGTCGTTAGCGTTGATCTGCGCAACCATGGCATGTCTTTTCAAGCTCCTGAACATAACTACGAGTTGATGGCGCAAGATGTGTTTGCCACCCTGCAACATCTCAACCTCAAACGCTACATTCTGATTGGCCATTCGATGGGCGGCAAGGTCGCCATCAAATTGGCAGAACTGGCTCAAACTCACGTCGAAAAATTACTGGTTTTGGACATGGCGCCGGTGGCTTACAGTCAAAGTCGGCATGACAATGTTTTTGCTGGCCTCAAAGCCGTACTTAAGCACAAACCAACGTCTCGGAGACAAGCGCTCGAGATCCTTGCTCAGCACATTGAAATCGAAGGTGTTAGGCAGTTTCTTAGCAAGTCTTTGTATCACAACGGGGAGCACTTAGAATGGCGTTTCAACGTCTCCAGCTTATGGGACAATTATTCACAAATTTTAGGTTGGAATCCCATCGATAAAATTACCACTCCTACCCTATTGGTCAAAGGTGGCAATTCAGACTATCTAACAGCAGAGCATCAGGAAAAAGTGCAACACCAGTTCACTAATGTAAAAGCTCATGTGATTGCGAATACTGGCCACTGGTTACATGCAGAAAAACCCCAAGAAGTTCTCCGCGCGATACGCAAATTTATCACTTAAAAACAGAATGAGAGATCGGTTGCTCCCAACCCGTTAACTTTGTCTTACAAGAGTGGTATAGTTCGGCGCAAGTAATTCGGCATAAAGGGATCCCATGCTCTACGACTACATGAACATGATCGAGTCAATTGGTCTCGACCTTCTTTTCGCGTCTATCTTTTTTCTAATCGGTATGGCGATCAAAGATGTGTTAAAGGCAGGCAACGTTCCTCCTTTTGGTCGTCGCATTGTATGGTTGGTTCTATTCCTTGGTTGTGCTGGATTTATCGCCAAAGGCATTATTCAGATTAGCTGGGAAGGTGGCGGTATCGGCTGATATCAACCGAGCCCACAACAGAAATTAGTAAAGGTAACGAATCTATGGCAAGTGTAGGCATCTTCTTTGGTAGCGACACAGGTAACACTGAAGCTGTTGCAAAGATGATTCAAAAGCAACTAGGTAAACAACTGGTTCACGTTCAAGATATCGCGAAAAGCAGCAAAGAAGATATCGATAACTTCGATCTTCTGCTTCTAGGTATCCCAACTTGGTATTACGGTGAAGCACAGTGTGACTGGGATGATTTCTTCCCAGAACTAGAGCAAATCGACTTTTCAACCAAGCTTGTTGCTATCTTTGGCTGTGGTGACCAAGAAGATTACGCTGAGTACTTCTGTGACGCAATGGGCACAGTCCGTGATATCGTCGAAGCCAAAGGCGGTACGATCCTAGGCCACACGTCAACGGAAGGTTATGAGTTTGAAGCATCCAAAGGTCTGGTTGAAGGTGATGACAGCCAGTTTGTTGGCTTATGTGTTGACGAAGATCGTCAGCCAGAACTCACTGACGAACGCGTAACTAACTGGTGTAAGCAGATTCACGAAGAAATGTGTTTGGCTGAATTAGAAGGCTAAAACAAAGATTTGAAAACCTCCCCAGTGGAGGTTTTTTTATGCGATTTGCTCCTCGGTATCATCCTCTTCCCGGTACTGTGGCTTTTTACGCACATAGAGTTTACGCTGAACTTCAGACACAACGTTACCGCTCCTGTCTTTGACATAGATGACAAACTCAGGAAAACATTTATCACCATTGGATGTCTTATGTAGGATATCGTCCAGCAAGTCTTGAGGAACGATGAAATCCGCGTAGAGATCACTTTGTCCTGGCTTAATGAAGTTAATACTCGCTTCCTTATCCCATACATAATAGTGCTCTCCCAAGATCCCCATCAGCATTAATGAATAAACAGGATCGGTTAAAGAAAAAATACTGCCACCATACTGAGTACGATTGGCATTTTTATTCCACCAGCGAAGTTTGAGTTTCATTTTGACCTGACGAAAATCGTCGCTTATTGAAATAATCCTGATCCCAGCCCCCCAAAATGGAGGCCAGATATTGAGGGCAAACTTTACGATTCCAGGTTTGTATATTTTTGCCAGTGATTTATTCATTCTTTCGTCCCTGAAAATAGAGTCTTCATAACAAGATGTTAATCAATTGTAACTGGTCTGATGTGTTTTATCAGTGACGCTACACGTGTTTAGAAAAAAATACTAGTAACCCTTTGAAGTTCGTGGTTTATTGTTACCTTGTACTGCCCTATAATGATAGGAATAATGAATTCTGTTAATTACCGCAGATCATCAACAGGAAAGTTTATGTCAGACAACAACCAAGCTCTTAAGGACGCTGGTCTTAAAGTTACACTTCCGAGACTGAAGATTTTAGAAGTACTCCAGCAACCGGAATGCCAACATATCAGCGCTGAAGAACTGTATAAAAAGCTTATTGATCTTGGTGAAGAGATCGGGCTAGCGACAGTTTACCGAGTTCTGAACCAATTTGATGACGCAGGTATTGTCACTCGCCACCACTTTGAAGGCGGTAAATCAGTTTTTGAACTATCCACTCAGCATCATCATGACCATTTGGTTTGTCTAGACTGCGGTGAAGTTATCGAGTTTGCTGATGACATCATTGAAGAGCGACAGAAAGAAATTGCAAAGCAGTACAATGTCATTCTGACAAACCACAGTTTGTATCTTTACGGTAAGTGTGCGGACGGCAGTTGTCGTGATAACCCCGATGCGCATAAACTGAAAAAATAGTCGATCACAGCATTGCTTATAGATAGTGATCAGCTTCTTTTAAACAAATAGATTCGACAAAAAAAGCCAGTCATTTGACTGGCTTTTTGTTTAGCAATTATTTCGCTTCAATTTTAGCCCACGTATCTCTTAGGCCAACCGTACGATTAAATACCAATGCTTCTGGTTTTGAATCTTTAACATCTGCACAGAAATAACCCATACGCTCAAACTGATAGCCTTTTTCTACCTCAGCGTTGGCTAAACTTGGTTCAACAAAACCATTAAGCTTAGCGAGTGATTCTGGATTGATTGTTTCTGCGAAGTTGTCCGCTGCTGCAGGGTTAGGCACAGTGAATAGACGGTCATACAGGCGTATCTCAGCAGGCAAACCTTTATCAGCGGATACCCAGTGGATTACACCTTTCACTTTGCGGCCGTCTTCTGGATTCTTGCCCAATGTGTCTGCATCGTAGCTACAAAAGATAGTGGTAATATTACCTTCTGCATCTTTCTCGATACGCTCTGCTTTGATCACGTAAGCACCACGTAGACGTACTTCTTTGCCCAGAACCAAACGCTTGTACTTCTTGTTCGCCTCTTCACGGAAGTCTTCGCGCTCAATCCAAACTTCGCGGGTGAACGGTACTTCACGTTCGCCCATCTCAGGTTTGTTTGGATGATTTGCCACAGTCAAAGACTCTACTTTACCTTGTTCAAAGTTCTCGATGACGATCTTAACCGGATCGAGCACCGCCATTGCGCGAGGTGCGTTTTCGTTCAGATCATCTCGAATGCAAGATTCGAGTGAACTCATCTCAATCATGTTGTCTTGCTTAGTCACACCAATGCGTTTACAGAACTCACGAATAGAAGCAGGGGTGAAGCCACGACGACGTAGACCAGAAATTGTCGGCATACGTGGATCATCCCAACCATTCACTAAATTCTCAGTGACAAGTTGGTTTAGCTTACGCTTAGACATCACCGTGTATTCAAGGTTTAGACGACTAAACTCGTACTGGCGAGGCTGGCAATCAATGGTGATGTTTTCTAGCACCCAATCATACAGGCGACGGTTATCTTGGAACTCCAATGTACACAGTGAGTGTGTAATGCCTTCTAGTGCATCTGAAATACAGTGTGTGAAGTCGTACATTGGATAAATGCACCACTTATCACCCGTTTGATGGTGCTCTGCAAAACGAACACGATATAGGACCGGATCACGCAGCACAATGAAAGATGATGCGAGGTCAATCTTAGCACGCAGACACGCCTTGCCCTCTTCGAAACCACCAGCGCGCATTTTTTCAAATAGCGCTAAGTTTTCTTCTACACTACGGTCACGGTAAGGACTTGGTTTACCCGGCTGCGTCAATGTGCCTCGGTATTCGCGGATCTGCTCAGGACTTAGCTCTTCAACATACGCTAAGCCTTTCTCAATTAATTCAACAGCGTACCCGTAAAGCTTATCGAAGTAGTTTGATGAGTAACAAACCTCATCGCTCCACTCAAAGCCCAACCAGCTCACATCATTCTTGATAGACTCAACGTATTCGACGTCTTCTTTTTCCGGGTTAGTGTCATCAAAACGAAGATTACACTGTCCCTGATAGTCCTGAGCAATACCAAAGTTTAAACAAATTGATTTAGCGTGACCGATATGCAGGTAACCGTTGGGTTCCGGCGGGAAACGAGTATGCACGCTAGTGTGTTTGCCATCCGCTAAATCTTTATCGATGATTTGGCGAATGAAGTTCGATGGACGAGCCTCAGCTTCACTCATCTATAGCACCTCAATTATTCAGTATTGTCAGAGAAAATAGCGTTTGAATGCGCAATATACGCCTCCAAACATATAGCGATCAATGATCCACAATTCTTTGCAATTACACAACTATAACCGGGCTTTATTTGGCAAATAATCTATCGATACTTGCATAAAGGGCTCGCTTTGTTCATGAAAGCAGCAAATTGACTCATTGATTACCAAAAAAAAGACCTCCAATTATGGAGGTCTCAATCTGTTTAGTGAGTATTACGTTTATTATGGCAATTTAACGTCTGACAAATCTTCATTGATGCCGATCGCTTTCATTTCACCGGCAACGATCTCTGCCAATGGGCCCAGAATAACTTGTAGATTATTTTCACCCAACTTCACGACACCTTTCGCGCCCAGTTTCTTAAGCACTTCTTCATTCGCAACAGAGCGATCTTTCAGTGTCAAACGCAGACGCGTAATACACGCATCAATCGTTGTTAAGTTCTCATGACCGCCAAGCGCTTTTAGATACTGACGAGCTAAGTCCCCTTTGCCTGCATCACCACTCTTTGCAACCGCCATTTTGGTATCATCGTCTTCGCGACCAGGGGACTTGAGGTCAAACGCACGAATTGCAAAGGTGAAGGTGAAGAAGTATAGAGCACCGAAACCTAGGCCGATAAGTAGCAGAATGACCGGCTTCGTCGCTAGACCCCAGTTTAGTACAAAGTCGATTAGACCCGCTGAGAAACCGAAACCATGCAGTGTACCAAACATGTTCGCTACAACCAGTGACAAGCCAGTGAATACGGCGTGAATGGCATACAATGCGGGCGCTAGGAAAACAAACATGAACTCTAGAGGTTCAGTGATACCTGTAAGGAAAGAACAGAAACCAACAGAGAACAACGCACCGCCCACTTGGCTGCGCTTTTCAGCTGGCGCGGCTAGGTACATTGCAAGTGCAGCCCCAGGTAGACCAAACATCATGACAGGGAAGAAACCGTTCATGAATACACCAGCGCTCTTATCGCCGCCGAAGAAACGGTTTAGATCACCAGACTTGATAGTTTCAGTCACTTCTTTCACTGTTGCTGTAATTTCTGGTGTTACAGAATTAGCAAATTCGAAGGTGTGAGTCTGGCCTGCAGTTAGAGTCTTAGCAATGTATGGGTCCACACACAGCTGCTGCAGAGAAGGAAGCGCTTGACCTGCAGCCTGAGCACTTGTCACCAACACTTCTTGACATGTGCCCATACCAAACCAGAAGTAAGAGTTAAGTACATGGTGAAGACCAACAGGGATTAGCGCACGGTTTAGGGTACCGTAGACAAACTGGCCAATCGCACCAGAAGTAGAAACTGCGTGCGCCAATGTATCTAGGCCACCCTGAATCGTTGGCCACACAACGCCAGAAATAGCACCCGCAACAACTGCGAATAGACCAGCCATGATAGGTACAAGACGTTTACCTGCAAAGAATGCCAGCCACTCTGGAAGACGGGTTGCATGGAAAGCATTGTATGAGTGACCTGCAATGATACCCGCGAAAATACCACCGAAGAATGACATGTTAACTGAAGCATCGATTGTCGTTGCTGTGGCAGTTAGAACAAAGTAAGCAACCGCACCTGCTAGACCCGCAGCACCGGAGCCATCTTTAGACAGGCCAATCGCGATACCTAGGCCGAATAGCAACGGCAGGTTACTAAAGATTGCGTTACCGGCTTGCGCCATGAACGCAATATTAAGAAGGTCTGGTTGACCCAAGCGTAAGAGCAAAGCCGCAACTGGAAGCGTTGCGATAGGTAGCATAAGAGCTTTACCTAACTTTTGCGCATATCCAAGAACATTCACCTTAAGTTCCCCCTATAGGATTTTTGTATTTTGTATGAGCAACTTATTTTAGTCGCTCAATTTAGTCCTGCTCAGTTTATGTCATTAATTTTGTCCCGCAAATTAAAACCTTATCAATTGTGATCATAATCACCAGAAAATCTGGCGATTCGAGGATTTTGCTAGCGAGATCATAAAACTTATTTTACAATACAAAAAAATAGCAACACACTAACAACATTCGCGGTATTCTTGATGTGTACTCGTTGATTTAACGGCCGCCTTTCATGCGTCGCTCCCTTGTTAATGGTTCTTTGTTCTGCAAGGTTCTCAATGAGTTTGAGCGCAATTTCCGGTAGAATATTGATTGCTTACTATAGATATTTTGCGATCTAATTGAAGCTCACAAATAAAGTATAAAGGCATGCGTTCAATCGCTTCGTTGGGCCGACTAGAAGTATTAAAAATAAAACTGATAAGGATTAGCTAACCATGTATGCGCTAACTAACTGTAAGATCTTCACCAGCAACGATGTTCTTGTCGATCACGCAGTTATCATCAAAGACCAACTAATAGAATCAATATGTCCGGTAGCTGACCTTTCTCAGGATATTGAAGTTCTGGACTTGAACGGTGCAAATCTAAGCCCTGGCTTTATCGACCTACAGTTAAATGGTTGTGGCGGCGTCATGTTTAATGACGATATTTCTGCTGAAGCAATGCAAACCATGCACCAAGCCAACCTTAAATCCGGTTGTACGAGTTTCCTACCAACCCTTATCACTTCATCTGATGAAGACATGCGGAAAGCCGTTGCTGCTGCGCGCGCTTACCACGATCAATTCCAGAATCAATCGCTGGGCTTACACCTTGAAGGTCCGTACCTAAACGTGATGAAGAAAGGTATCCACAGTGTCGATCATATCCGGCCTTCTGAAGACAGCATGATCGATTTCATCTGTGAAAATGCAGATGTAATTACGAAAGTCACTCTCGCACCGGAACATAATGATCCCGCACATATCAAACGCCTTAAAGCGTCAGGAATTGTTGTTTCAATCGGCCACACAAATGCGACTTATAAAGAAGCACGAAAAAGCTTCGATGCTGGTATCTCATTTGCAACTCACCTATTCAATGCGATGTCCCCTATGGTTGGACGTGAGCCTGGGGTGGTCGGCGCAATCTATGATAGCGCAGAGGTCTACGCGGGAATCATCGCAGATGGGTTCCATGTCGATTATGCAAACATACGTATCGCTCACAAAATTAAAGGCGAAAAATTAGTATTAGTGACAGATGCCACAGCTCCCGCAGGCGCAGACATGGATTACTTTATTTTTGTTGGTAAGAAAGTATATTACCGAGAAGGTAAATGTGTTGATGAAAATGGCACATTAGGCGGCTCAGCACTGACAATGATAGAAGCGGTGCAGAATACAGTTGAGCACGTCGGTATCGCATTGGACGAAGCACTTCGCATGGCAACTTTATATCCAGCGAAAGCGATAGGAGTCGATCAGCAACTAGGCCGAGTAAAACAAGGCATGGTGGCAAATCTGACAATCTTTGATCGTGACTTCAATGTTCAGGCGACGGTTGTTAATGGACAATACGAGCAAAGTTAAGAATGAATGGCGGACAAATAGGTAACGTAGACTTAGTTAAACAGCTAAATAGTGCAGCGGTATATAGGCTGATCGATCAACAAGGGCCGATATCTCGCATCCAAGTTGCGGACGTTAGCCAACTGGCACCTGCGAGCGTTACAAAAATAACCCGTCAACTACTAGAGCGCGGTCTAATCAAGGAAGTCGCACAGCAAGCATCAACTGGTGGTCGCCGTGCGATATCTCTGACAACCGAAGTTGAGCCTTTCCACTCAGTTGCCGTTCGATTAGGGCGGGATTATATTCAATTCAGCCTGTACAACTTAGGTGGAAAAGAAATCGCTGCGGAGTATCAGGAGTTCTTTTATACCACTCAGGATGATTTAGTCGAAGGCCTAACAACGCATCTAAAGCGCTTTATTCAATCTAACCAAACCGTGATCAATCAGTTGATTGCGATTGGTATTATATTACCGGGCCTAGTCAACCCAGAGACTGGGGTTGTCGAATATATGCCGAATATCAGTATCGATAACCTTGCCCTATCAGAGCTGATTGAAAACACTTTCCATGTTCGATGTTTCGTCGGTAACGACGTTCGCGGCATGGCACTGGCTGAACATTATTTTGGTGCAAGCAGAGATTGCCAAGATTCAATTCTAGTTAGCGTTCATCGAGGAACCGGTGCTGGTATAATTGTGAATGGTCAAGTTTTCTTGGGTTTTAATCGCAACGTCGGTGAAATAGGCCATATTCAGATTGATCCTCTGGGTGAACAATGCCAATGCGGCAACTTCGGCTGCCTCGAAACCGTCGCGGCTAACCCGGCTATCATTGACCGAGTGAAAAAACTTATCAAGCAAGGATACGAGTCCAGTTTGACTGAAATCGAAGCCATTACCATTAAAGATGTGTGTGATCACGCCAACATGGGTGATGAGTTATCTAAGCAGAGCTTAGTCCGTGTAGGCAATCAGCTTGGTAAGGCGATTGCTATTACGATCAACTTATTTAATCCGCAGAAAATTGTTATCGCAGGAGATATCACTCGCTGCCAAGAAATTATCTTTCCTGCGATTCGTCGCAACGTGGAAAATCAATCACTGACCACCTTCCATAGCGGTCTGCCGATTGTTGCTTCAGAGATTGACACACAGCCAACGATAGGTGCATTTGCCATGATAAAACGAGCTATGCTTAACGGCGTTTTGTTACAAAAATTGCTCGAAGATTGATCTCCTTAGCAACAAGTTGAGCTAAAATAACGGGTTACAATACGTAACCCGTTTTTTGTTTAGATAAGAATTGGATTTATATGGAACTCATTTTAATCTCTGCCGCATTTCTAGCTGGGTTTATCGCCCTGAAATGCAACTTGCCACCACTGGTCGGTTTCTTACTAGCTGGTTTTGCTTTACATGCTGTCGGCTTTGAGAGCAATGACACCATAGTGACGCTGGCCGACCTAGGGGTGACGCTATTACTGTTCACAATCGGATTAAAATTGGATGTCAAAACCCTGCTATCTAAAGAGATCTGGGCAGGAGCTACCATACATAACCTTTTATCTACCCTCTTATTTAGTGCCGCTCTATTTTGCTTTAAATTCCTTGGTGTCAGTTCATTAGCCAGTATGTCTGTCGAGCAACTTTTATTGCTTGGCTTTGCATTATCCTTCTCCAGTACGGTCTTCGCTGTTAAATCTCTTCAAGAGAAAGGAGAAATGAACGCCACTTATGGAACAATCGCGATCGGCATGCTTGTCATGCAAGACATCTTTGCTGTCGTTTTTTTGACCGCCTCGACAGGAAAACTACCTGAATGGTATGCCATTATCTTGTTTGCATTACCTCTGCTTCGTCCGATTTTCTATAAGGTGCTTGATTGGGTAGGACATGGAGAAATGCTGGTATTATTCGGCATTTTCTTTGCTTTGGTGGTCGGGGCAGGGCTGTTTGAATTGGTGGGCATGAAGCCAGATCTTGGTGCCTTGATCCTAGGAATGCTCCTTGCTGGGCACAAAAAGCATCCGAGCTTTCTAAATCCCTGTTTAATCTTAAAGAACTTTTTCTGGTTTGTTTTTTCCTCAACATCGGATTAGCAGCACAGCCCACCATGTCGGGTTTTGCCTTAGCCACCTTATTCTTACTATTACTGCCATTGAAAGGCATACTCTATTTTAGCGTGCTCAACACGTTTAAGTTCCGTGTTCGAACCTCCTTACTTACTACACTCAGTCTGTTTAACTACAGCGAGTTCGGCCTCATCGTAGGAGGGCTTGCTTTTAAAATGGGCTGGATGGGCGGAGATATATTGGTTGCCTTAGCACTAGCCGTCTCAATTTCCTTTGTACTTGCCTCCCCTTTAAACAGAAAAGGACATGAGCTTTATCGCCGTTCAGGCCGTTGGTTAAAAGAGCATGCAGCGGAAAAACTTCACACTCGCGATCAGCTCATCAACCCAGGCAGTGCTCAAGTACTTATCCTCGGCATGGGACGTATTGGGACGGGTGCTTATGACGAACTGCGCGCACGTTACGGAAAGATTTGTTTGGGCATTGAAGTAAGAGAAGAGGCAGCTGCCGAGCATCAAGTAGAAGGAAGAAATGTCATTGCCGGTGATGCGACCGACCCAGACTTTTGGGAGCGCATTCTCGATACTGCTAACGTTAAATTGGTGCTTCTCGCGATGCCTCACCATCAAGGAAACCAAATTGCGCTAGAGCAGTTACAGAAAAAAAGAATTTAAAGGACAGATTGCCGCTATTGCCGCCTACCCTGATCAACTCGACAGCCTGAATGAAGGAGGCGTTGACGCTGCGTTCAACATTTACAGTGAAGCGGGGAGTGGTTTTGCCAGACATGTCTGCGAGCAGCTGAAACCGACATTCAATAAACCTTAAGACGCTCTCTATAGAGGCAGCGCTCACGCTGCCTTTTTCTTTACCCGCACATCAAACTGCGCAAAAAACGAACCAAATATAGATACCATTCACCAAAAGCCAATTTATAATGGAAAAAATTTAACAGTAAACCTATTAGTTAAACTTTTTAATCAGTGAGTGTTGATTTTTTTAATCAAAATGGCAAATTGAAGTCAGCAGATTAAATAAGGTTTATAAGGAAGTTGTATGTGTTCTATCTTCGGTATTCTAGACATCAAAAGTGACGCTCAAGCTCTTCGCCCAGTCGCTTTAGAAATGTCTAAGAAACTTCGTCATCGTGGCCCTGACTGGTCGGGTATCTATTCTTCAGAAAAAGCAATTCTAGCTCACGAACGTTTAGCCATTGTCGGCTTGAACAGTGGTGCACAACCGCTATACAGCGCCGATAAGAAACACATCCTTGCCGTAAACGGTGAAATCTACAACCACAAAGAAATCCGTGCGCGTTATGAAGGTAAGTACGATTTTCAAACCGACTCTGACTGTGAAGTCATCCTAGCACTTTATCAAGAGATGGGTGCCGACCTTCTCGAAGAGCTCAACGGAATTTTCGCATTCGTTCTGTACGATGAAGAGAAAGATACCTACCTAGTCGGTCGTGACCACATCGGTATTATTCCTCTATATCAAGGTTACGATGAGCACGGCAACTATTACGTGGCATCAGAAATGAAAGCTCTCGTACCTGTTTGTAAGACAGTGAGCGAATTCCCTCCTGGTTGCTACTACGGCAGTGGTGATACAGAGCCTCAACGCTACTACATCCGTGACTGGAATGAGTACGCTGCAGTCCAAGGTAACTCAACAAGTAAAGAAGAACTGACTGAAGCACTAGAAGCGGCGGTTAAACGCCAGCTAATGACTGACGTACCTTACGGTGTGCTACTTTCAGGCGGTCTAGATTCATCGATCACTTCTGCAGTTGCTAAGCGCTTTGCTGCAATGCGCATTGAAGATGATGAAAAATCGGAAGCATGGTGGCCGCAACTCCACTCGTTTGCGGTAGGCCTAGAAGGTGCGCCAGATCTAAAAGCAGCCCGAGAAGTCGCAGACAAGATCGGTACGGTTCACCATGAGATGACCTACACGATTCAAGAAGGCTTAGATGCCATCCGTGACGTTATTTACCATATTGAAACCTATGACGTAACCACCATCCGCGCTTCGACACCTATGTTCCTTATGGGCCGTAAGATCAAAGCAATGGGTATTAAGATGGTTCTTTCTGGTGAGGGTGCCGATGAAATCTTCGGTGGCTACCTCTACTTCCATAAAGCGCCAAATGCGAAAGAATTCCATGAGGAAACAGTACGTAAGCTACTAGCACTCAACATGTTTGACTGTGCTCGTGCAAACAAATCGCTAGCTGCATGGGGTGTAGAAGGTCGCGTACCATTCCTAGATAAAGAGTTTATCGACGTGGCAATGCGCCTGAACCCAGAAGATAAGATGTGTGGTAACGGTAAGATGGAGAAACACATTCTGCGTGAATGTTTCGAACACTACCTCCCCGACTCAATCGCGTGGCGTCAGAAAGAGCAGTTCTCTGATGGTGTCGGATACAGCTGGATCGATACACTCAAAGAAGTGGCTGAAGCCAAAGTCTCTGACCAGCAAATGGAAACGGCCGCCTACCGCTTCCCATACAACACGCCGACAACAAAAGAGGGCTATGTATACCGAGAAATCTTTGAAGAGCTATTTCCACTTCCATCAGCGGCAGAATGTGTCCCTGGCGGCCCATCAGTAGCTTGCTCTTCAGCTAAGGCGATTGAATGGGACGAATCATTCAAGAACATGGCTGACCCATCAGGTCGTGCTGTGCAAAGTGTTCATAACGACTCATATTAATCAAGATAAATCCAAGAGAGGCTCATTGAGCCTCTTTTTTTTTCACCGCACGCTTCTTCCATTACTGAAATACAACCCGTTTGCTCAATTGCCAATCGCCCTCTCTCAAGCACCGCTTACTTCTCTTTGCTATTTAACAATCCATTAAACCGCAAAATAATAATCTCGATTTTGGAAACTAAGTTTGTAGTACGTTATTTTTAAGCGATTAAGAGAAATACCTCTTTTATATCAGAACCTTAAGAAGAAACCATAAATAAAGCTTATAACCCAAGCCATTGCAGATACATCCCCTAAAGAGTATACGTAACAACAAATAAAATTCTTTAACATCCTTCATTAGTAATACTTATGACAAACCAACATCAACAATTTTTTGGCCACCCTCGCGGCTTGTTCCTTTTGTTTGGTACCGAGCTTTGGGAGCGCTTTTCCTATTATGCAATGCGTGCAATCCTTGTTCTTTACCTTACCGATGCAACACTTGATGGTGGTTTAGGCTGGTCGACTAAAGATGCTTTGGATCTCTACGGCATCTATACTGGACTCGTTTACATCACCCCACTTATAGGCGGATGGCTAGCCGATAACTACCTCGGACAACGCCGCTCTATTCTTATTGGTGGCGCTTTAATGGCCGTCGGCCAATTCACCTTAGCCATGCCAGCAGATATGTTGGGGCTAGGCACTGTACACACCTTTTACCTCGGCCTTGCGCTTTTAATTGCGGGTAATGGCCTATTTAAGCCAAATATCTCAACGATGGTGGGTTACCTGTATCAGGAAGGTGACAATCGTCGCGATGGTGCATTTACCATTTTCTATATGGGCATCAACTTAGGTGCGCTGCTAGCAGGCGTCATTGCAGGTTCTGTTACTGATGAATTTGGCTGGAAATATGGCTTTATTGTTGCGGGTATAGGTATGCTTATTAGTCTGGTTATGCAGATGACCCTTGCTCAGTCATGGCTTGGAGACATTGGCCGCGAGCCAGCAGCCAAGAGAGATTTGGCAATCAAAAAGTCCTCTAAAAAAGAGCCACTGACGAAAGAAGAATTTGACCGTATCAAAGTTATTTTGGTGATGAGCCTGTTCACGATTGTCTTCTGGGTTGGTTTTGAGCAAGCGGGTGGCCTGATGAACATCTACACTCAGCAGTACACGGATCGTATGATTGGCGGCTTCGAAGTGCCTGCAGCTTGGTTCCAGTCACTCAACCCATTTTTCATCATTACGCTCGCTCCTTTGCTTGCAGTGCTTTGGGTCAAGTTGGGCAAACGAGAGCCTAACTCACCAGTCAAATTTGCCCTAGCTATGTTCTTCCTCGCACTTGGTTTTCTATGTATGGTCGGTGCCGTCATGGAGCAAGGTGGTGACACCACAGTAAAAACCTCCATGCTATGGCTAGTTGGTGCTTTCTTTTTCCATACACTCGGTGAACTTTGTCTGTCTCCGATCGGTTTATCATTAGTCACTAAGTTAGCCCCACTTCGTCTAGCTTCTCTGATGATGGGTGCGTGGTTCGGCTGTAATGCTATTGCGAACTATGTCGCTGGCTACGTTGGTTCACATGTTGGTGAACTTGGCGCATTTGCTATCTTTAGTGGCATAGCCGTAACCGCAATCCTATCGGGTGTCATTTTGCTCTTGTTCTCAAACACACTTGTTCGTTGGATGCACGGCGCAGAATCTCCAATCAGCAATGCTGAGCAAATCGAAGAGCAGCAAACTCAAGTCGCTTAACAGCAACTTCAGATATGAAGACGCCCGACCAATCACTGGTCGGGCGTTTTTTTGTTGCCTTTTCCCTTTATAGGAAAGTGAGGAATTACTTCACGCGAGTCACACGGCTGAACTTGTCACCCGTCGCTGACACCGATCGAATGAATACCTCACCTCCTACACTTGGACGAGCACTGTCTGCATAAGTTAGCCAGTTTTTTCCATCTAGAGAGAATTGAAGCTTCACGCCAGGGAACTGAACGTTCATTGAAAGCGTGCCATCTTCTACTTGCGCACCTGGTACAGGTAGGCGGTAGTCGATGCCTGATTTCTCTAGCTTAGCCAGTTCACGTTGACCAAGTATGTTGGCAAAACGGTTGTAGTCTTGGTTTAGCGCAGCTTTGTCTACTAGGTTAGAGTTTTGCGAGTATTCAACACCCACTTTGTAGTCGTTTTCCCAATCAGCACGGTGCCATGCACGCTCAGCGGCTGCTAGTACGCGAGGGAATACCATGTACTCGTATTGCTCGTCGTTACGTACTGTCTCAGACCAAAGCTGTGCTGATAGACCGTAGAAAGGTTTTGCTTCGATTTCACCTTTACCAGTGAAGCCGTTACCATCGCGGTCTACAGAAGTTTCTGCGTTCTGAGGCATGTTCTCTGGCGCAAAACTAAACATCTTACGAGTGTCTGTTGCACGGGTTGCCCAGTAGTAACCACGCTCTTTCGGATCCACTTCGTATGGCATATCCATGTAAACGTAGTCTGGGTTAGAAACGATCACGTCGTAACCTTTCTTAGACCACTCGTACGCTGATGATGTGCCACCCCAGTAAAGAACGTCCCAGAAGTTAACACGCGTGTTTTCTGTTGCGAACGCTTTCTCACCTTCACTGTACTTAAGACCATCTTGCCACGCTTGGAAGTTTGCAATGCCCTTCTCTGCCACAATCTTCGACACCTCTTCTGCGAAGTGGCTTGGTAGATGAGCAAAGTCGCTTACCGTACCGTCTGCAATTAGCGTCTGACATTGTGGAGACTGTGCGAATGGCTTGTCTTGCTTAGATAGGTCAATCGTGCCTTTCCAGCTTACTTTGTCTTCAGCGTTCACATCTTGGAAACCAGCGCCTAGCTTGATGTTCTTCGTTTCGTCACCACCAAAGTGCCATGTTGTTAGCGGCGTGCCCGCTTCTTGGTGCATTGCTGCAACTTCTGAAATCACTTTATCAACAAAGCGAGTTGAAGATTCCATACACGGGTTGATGAAGCTTTGCTTGTTGTAGAACTGAACCGTGGTTACGTTCGATGTATCTTGAGGATCCATCAGTCGGTATTCGTTCGCTTCTATTTCTTTACCTTCTTCCATTAAACGCTCGTAACGTGCTTCCATTGATACCACTGCTGCACGAGCGTGCGCTGGCATATCGATTTCAGGAATCACTTCGATGTTACGCGCTTTCGCGTATTTTAGGATTTCCACGTAGTCTGCTTTGCTGAAGAAGCCAGAACCAAAGTTGTCTGATGTTGGACCTGAGCCAAGCTGAGGCAGTAAACAGCTTTTCTCTTCCAAATCGAAACAACGGTTAGAACCCACTTCAGTCAGCTCAGACAGACCCGGGATTTCTATACGCCATCCTTCATCATCCGTTAGGTGAAGGTGTAGTTTGTTCATCTTGTACGCTGCCATTTGGTCAAGCGTTGCGAGGATTGCGTCTTTCGAGTGGAAGTTACGAGCGACATCCACCATCACACCACGGTAATCAAAACGCGGTGCATCTTTAATAAACAGTTGTGGTAGAGATTCAGCATTTTGGCTATCAACCAGGCCAAAAAGTGATTGTACTGCGTAGAAAGCGCCTGCTTGGTCAAAGGCTTTAATCGCAATACCGTCGCCTTTGATGCTCATTTCGTAAGCACCAGATTTTGCCAATTCAGCGGTGAAGTCTGCAGGAGCAACCATGATGCTGACTGGAAGCTTACCTCGAACGTTTACGCCTACCACCTCTGCACGATCTTGAATTGCTGCATATTGAGTCGCATCGAATGCGTCGTTAGGCAGCGCAATACCCGCCGCGATATCTACCGTACCTTTACCAGCCTCAACAAACAGTGGAGTTGGTAGTAGCGTGGTTGATACGTCTTGTTTTACTAGATCTTGGTTCTTCTTAAAACGGGACACTGCATTAGCAAATACGTTGTTGTCATCTGGCGTACGTTTTAGGTTGTTACCCTCAAGACCAGTTACAAAAGAGGCAACGTCTTCTGTGTTAAGAGAAGCTATCATCTTAGGCTCTGCATTTGGTGCGGCAACAAATGCGCCTGGCATGAAGTCCGTTTCAAATAGCTGCCAGTATTCAGCAATAAGAGGAAGCACAACCTCTTCACCCGCGGCGAAACCATCGAACTTGTCTGTCGGTTCTAGTTTGTGTAGGTCACCGGTTACGCGAGAGATTTTGAACTGTTCGTTTTCAACATCCAGAATCAGACGAATGCTGTGGAAGTAAATAGCCCAATCTTTAGAGTCAACCGCTTCTCCTTGGTTAACTAGCGTCATGCTTACTTTGTTACAAGACGCCCACTCAGCGCCCATCTCTTGACATGCAAGGCCTTCGTTGGCACCTTGGTTAGTGAGCACTTCATATTGAATTTCAAGGCTACTAGCGAGTGAATTAACGACCCTTTGCTCATCTGACTGCAGCAAAGAACAACCGACTAGTGATGCGACAACCGATGTCGCGAGTAGACTTTGTTTGAACATCCTACTTACCCCAAACGTAAATTAGACCAACAATCTTGGCTCTAAGCTTAAAAACGATAAACAACATATCGCGATTTATTTTTGGTCATAAAATAAAATCACCATGAAAGTGACTTTGTTCAAACATCAAAAGCCATGAAAGCATAATAACCATTAAAAACAAACACTTAAAAACACTTAAAAACAACGTCAAAATCAACATAACTCAATTAACGAGATTACTGAGAGCTAGATCGCACCGATTTATTCATAACAGCAAATGAATTAAGACTTAGATCACAAGACAGTATTCATCAAATTACGCTAAGCTAGGAGGTAAAATAGAAAAGTGTGATTTTAGGCGCAATTTTCTCTCGTTAAAGCACGTCAAAACCTAACTATTTCAACAAGTTTTCCGTAAGGCAACAGAACCCATGTACAAATTCTGTCTACTGTTTCTCACCTTGATTGTCTCAATATCTGCTATCGCTGAGCCTCTTTATTGGCAAGCTCAGAAAGGCAAACTCAACTACTTAATTCTGGGGTCAGTCCATGTTGGAGATGAGAGCATGTACCCTCTGCCTCAAACAGTCACTCAACGACTTAAATCAAGTGACGGGTTAATCATCGAAACGGACATACGTAAAACACAGGGAGTCAGCTACCCACCCGTGTCATTGTTGACCAAGGATGTGCTGAGCTCAGCACAGAAGAATGAGCTTATAGGGATGGCTAATTTACTCAACATGGATCCACAACAGCTGATGCTGTCTCCACCATGGGCAACTGCGCTGACATTACAAATGAAACAGCTCGAGTACCTTGGTTACCAAGTCACTCAAGGTATCGACACTCATTTGATGAACAAAGCCACTATCCAAAATATCCCCGTTATCAGCTTGGAGTCACTTCAATTTCAAATTGATTTGCTTACAGGGCAAAAAGAAGCGGGTAAAGAGCTATTAGTTAGCGCTATTGAAGAATTTGATCACTCAGAGGACGCCACTCACTGCCTGATAGAAAGCTGGAAAGCGGGTGATTTGGATAAGTTAAAAGAATTCGCCAATCTGACAGAAATGTCGCCCGAGTTAGAGCAGAGCTTTTTGACCCAGCGAAACATCAACTGGGCGAAACAGCTGTCAGAACCAAGTTGGTCACCCAAGCGTAAAGGCTCTTACGTGATGGTTGTCGGTACATTACACCTAGTCGGTGAGCAAAGTGTTTTGAACTTGCTCAAAGACAGTGGTTTTAAGATCTCACAACTTTCGCAGAGTAAAGCTGCAAATTGTGAGTTTGAGTATTGAGAAGCGGGATGCGGGATTTGGGAATGGACTGCGGGAGAACTGGAGAACTTGCTGAGGGTTAGCAATTAGTGTCAACCCTTTTTCTTTCAACAGGTTAACTTGTCATCCTCAAGAGTGAGGGACGAACGAGTTGGGGATCTCTTCAAGCTAGTCGATGACTTATGGAGATTCCTTACTCCCTCATTCTTCGGTCTAAGGAATGACGGAAACTAGAAAACTAAATCTGCTCCACTTTTATTCCGGAGTCAATTCTAGTAGTCCAGCGAGGCGTAGCCCGTTCCTAGAAACGAAAAAGGCTCTGTATTTCTACAGAGCCTTTCTTAAATATGGTCGGTGAAGAGAGATTCGATCGAACTGGCTCTCCAGCGCTCGGCTCTCGGGTTCCAAATCTTAGAAACGAAAAAGCTCTGCATTTCTACAGAGCCTTTCTTATATATGGTCGGTGAAGAGCCAGATTCTAATATCAGACGAACCCCACTCGGGTTTTAATCCTATTTCCTATGCTCTAAAACGACGAAAGCCTGCTATAACGCAGGCTTTCTAAATGTGGTCGGTGAAGAGGGATTCGAACCCCCGACCCTCTGGTCCCAAACCAGATGCGCTACCAAGCTGCGCTATTCACCGAAATTTTTAACTTTGAAACTTACGTTACGAGAGGGTCGCCCTCTGGTCCGCTATTCCAAAACCCCGATATGCGTTACCAAGCACGCTATTCACCGAGATGTTTCTTCGAGCTGATTGCCCTTCAACGAGGGCGTATATTACGGATTCTAAATTTGAACGCAAGCCATTTCCCTAAGTTTTTTTGCAATTAGGCTTATTTGCCTAAAACATGATCAACGGGCCACAAAATGTGAGCAAAAACACAGCGCAAGAAACAAATACGCAACTAAAACCATACAATTGATCCAGATCAGTACTTGTATTGCGACCAGCTATTACTTTAATCCATGTCATCACTATTTTGGATTTGGAGGAAACATGGACTTTTGGCTGAATCTCCTGTTTGGTAATGCAGTTGGGCTATCTTCGATGCTAGTCATCTTTGGAGCTTTAGGTCTGATGCTTTTTTACGGCGGTTACTTCATTTACAAAGTAATGAACGACAAATCTCCTCACTAGATCGCTTAGCCCTATTTTTCGAATAGAGTATCGCTATGCACCGAAGTAGATCCTTTGTCTACTTCGGTTTTTTATTTTCAGTGGCCTAAATCTGTGCACCATTATTGGCTGCTATAGGTATAATAAGGTTACTGATTCCCTACTCTGAGATGCTGTTATGTCTCACGATGATGATTTTGCTTTGTTCAAAGAAATGATGGGCGACGTCACACCCATCCAACAAGATACAACCGAACACAAAAAACACCATAAAGTCACTGAAGCACAACTTGCCAAACGAGAAGCCGCTATCTGGTTAACTGAAGATGACCCAGAATATTTGTCAGTAGATCATGCCCCTATGCTCAAACCCGAAGATATCATCGAGTTTAAGCGAGATGGTGTTCAGGAAGGCGTCTACAGAAAATTGCGCTTGGGAAAGTACCCTATCCAAGCTCGTCTTGACTTGCACCGCCTTACCTTGAAACAAGCTCGGGATGAAGTGGTTAAATTTCTCAAACAGTGCATATCAATGGATATTAGAACGGTTGTCATCGTCCACGGCCGTGGTGAAAAATCTAATCCACCTGCACTAATGAAAAGCTATGTGGCACAATGGTTGGAGCAAATTCGAGACGTACAATGCGTTCATAGCGCACAGCGCTTTCATGGTGGCACTGGCGCCGTTTATGTCATGCTGCGCAAAAGCTCGGATAAGAAACTCGAGAATCGAGAACGACATCAAAAACGCCTTGGTTAACCACTTGCTCTGCTGAGTAAGATTAAACTTACTCAGATGGCATAACAGTGCTAGAATATATGGGCAGCCTAACGGGCTGCTTTTTCATTTTTAGATTAATGCCGTTGTGAAACGTTAGAGAGAACAACATGTCACAAGATGCCAAACGCTTAAACAAATTCATCAGTGAAACAGGCTTTTGCTCACGCCGCGAAGCCGACCGCCTAATTGAGCAAGGTCGTGTCACGATCAATAGCAAAGTCCCTGAAATGGGCACTAAAGTTCTACCGGGCGACGACGTTTGCGTTGATGGTAAACCTATCAACGCAGCGACAGATAAACCCATCTACATTGCTTTGAATAAGCCTACAGGCATCACCTGTACCACTGAACGTGATATTCCCGGCAACATTGTTGATTTCATTGGCCACAAGAAGCGTATCTTTCCTATCGGTCGTCTAGACAAACCATCTGATGGTTTGATCTTTCTGACCAATGACGGTGATATTGTTAACAAGATACTTCGCGCTGGCAATAATCACGAGAAAGAGTATGTGGTCCGTGTCGATAAACCGATTACCGAACAGTTCATCAAAAAAATGGGCTCGGGTGTGGATATCCTCGATACCACGACACTGCCATGTAAAGTCAGTAAAGAGACGAAATTTTCTTTCCGCATTGTCCTCACTCAGGGCCTGAACCGACAGATCCGCCGCATGTGCGAAGCTCTTGGTTACGAAGTCTTCAAGCTTCGTCGTGTACGTATTATGAATATCACCCTGGATGGGATCCCGAACGGTCAATGGCGCTATCTAAGCGACGATGAGATCGAAGAAATTCTCGCAATGTGTGAATCATCGAGTGGAACGGAAGACGCTTCCAAAGTGGATGCACGCGGTCGTAACATTCGCAAAGCGACTGACGCCAAGCTATTTGACAGTCGTGAAGAAAACCAAGACTCCAAGGCGCGTCGCAATCAGAAGAGTCGTACTTTTAAAGGCCGTAATGCCGATGAGTTCCGCCATGCGCCAAACTCGAAGAAAGGCCGCAATAGTGGTAACAACTCAAGCAACTCTAAAGCCAAGCCAAATAAAGGTAAGACTTTCTATAAGCCTGCAAGTGACAAATCACAGCGCCCTGCAAAACCACGCTCTGGCGGCACTTTAAGTCTGAAGAAGTAAGCAAAGAGCTGGAGAGCTGGAGAGCTGGAGAGCTGGAGAGCTGGAGAGCTGGAGAGCTGGAGAGCTGGAGAGCTGGAGAGCTGGAGAGCTGGAGAGCTGGAGAGCTGGAGAGCTGGAGAGCTGGAGAGCTGGAGAGCTGGAGAGCTGGAGAGCTGGAGAGCTGGAGAGCTGGAGAGCTGGAGAAATTTTCGAGGGTTGGCATTTTATGTCAACCCTTTTTCTTTCAAAAAGTTATCATGTCATCCTCAAGAGCGAGGCTCGAGTGAGGTGGGGATCTCTTCAAGCGAGTCGATGACTTATCGAGATTCCCTATTCCTTCCTTCGTCAGTCTAGGGAATGACGGTGTATAACGTTGGCCTCCCCCTTCGAAGGACGCAGTCCGTTCCATACAACAAAAAAGAGGAGCCGTTAGGCTCCTCTTTTAATTCACTTAGCGTCTCAGCTTATACTGTACCGAAGATCTTATCGCCAGCATCACCAAGACCAGGAACGATGTAGCCTTTGTCGTTTAGCTTCTCATCGATAGCTGCAGTAAACAGTTCAACATCTGGGTGTGCTTTTTCTAGCGCTTCAATACCTTCTGGAGCAGCAACAAGCACAAGAACCTTGATAGACTTACAGCCTTTCTCTTTCAGCAAGTCGATCGTAGCGATCATCGAACCACCAGTCGCTAGCATTGGGTCAACAACCAGAGCAATACGCTCATCCATATTTGAAGCAAGCTTGTTAAAGTATGGTACTGGCTCTAGTGTTTCTTCATCGCGGTAGATACCAACAACACTGATACGTGCGCTTGGCATATGCTCAAGAACACCATCCATCATGCCAAGACCTGCACGCAGGATTGGCACAACCGTTACTTTCTTGCCTTTAATCTGGTCTACTTCTACTGGACCATTCCAACCTTCAATGGTTACTTTCTCAGTTTCAAAGTCTGCAGTGGCTTCGTAAGTCAGTAGGCTACCAACTTCAGTTGCTAGCTCACGAAAGCGCTTAGTGCTGATCTCACCTTCTCTCATTAGACCAAGTTTATGTTTAACAAGAGGGTGTTTTACTTCAACAACTTTCATTTCCATCTCCGGATACATAGGTGATTTTTAAACAAACCTTCGGATTATAAACGATTTCGTTCTCAATTTCTTGCGCTAGGACAAAAGAAAAAACTCGCGCAAACGTTTGCTATATTGCTTTATCCGCTGTTAGAATAGCGCCGATTTCATATCCAACTTTCAAACTGAGGACTTGCTTGTGAGTGCTGATAACACTTCTCTTAGCTATAAAGACGCTGGCGTAGATATCGATGCTGGTAACGCACTTGTAGACCGAATCAAAGGTGCCGTTAAACGCACTCGTCGCCCTGAAGTAATGGGGGGATTGGTGGTTTTGGTGCTCTGTGTGAGCTACCAACAAAATACAAGCAGCCAGTACTTGTCTCGGGTACTGACGGTGTTGGGACAAAACTGCGTCTTGCGCTGGATATGAACAAACATGACACCATCGGCATAGATCTTGTCGCCATGTGCGTTAATGACCTGATAGTTCAAGGTGCTGAGCCGCTATTCTTCCTAGACTATTACGCAACAGGCAAACTGGATGTAGACACTGCTGCCGATGTCGTTACTGGTATTGCAGATGGTTGTATTCAAGCTGGCTGTGCCCTAATTGGCGGTGAAACCGCTGAAATGCCGGGCATGTACGAAGGCGAAGATTATGACGTCGCGGGATTTTGTGTCGGTGTGGTTGAGAAAGAAGACGTTATCGACGGCAGCAAAGTCGCGGCAGGTGACGCACTTATCGCGGTAGGTTCAAGTGGTCCTCACTCAAACGGCTACTCACTGATTCGTAAGATCCTCGAAGTATCAGGCGCGGACAAAAACGAAGAATTAGCGGGTCGTACCATTGGCGAGCACTTACTAGAGCCAACAAAAATTTACATTAAGTCTGCGCTAAAAATGATTGAAGCGCACGACATCCATGCTATTTCTCACATTACTGGCGGTGGTTTCTGGGAAAACATTCCTCGCGTACTGCCTGAAGGCACCAAAGCCGTTATCGATGGCAATAGCTGGCAATGGCCAGTGATCTTCAACTGGCTGCAAGAAAAAGGCAATGTGACCACTCATGAAATGTACCGCACATTCAACTGTGGTGTTGGTCTAGTGATTGCGCTGCCAAAAGAACAAGCAAACGCTGCAGTAGCATTGCTTGAAGCAGAAGGCGAGAAAGCATGGGTTATTGGTGAAATCGCCGATGCCAATGCGGATGAAGAACAAGTAGAGATCAAATAAATTATGAAGAGTATTGTTGTTTTAGTTTCAGGAAATGGTTCGAACTTACAGGCGATAATTGATGCTTGTGAAACCAAGATCAGTACTGGCCGAGTGACCGCTGTTTTTTCAAACAAAGCAACAGCTTATGGTTTAGAGCGAGCTAAGAAAGCGGGCGCAGCCGCACACTCTTTGGACCCAAAGTCATTCGATACCCGCGACGCGTTTGATCATGAATTGATGAAGCAGATGGATGAATACAAGCCAGATGTGATTGTACTCGCGGGTTACATGCGCATCTTAAGTGGTGAATTCGTTCGCCACTACAGAGGTCGAATGATCAATATCCACCCTTCTCTACTACCGAAGTACCCAGGTCTGAACACCTACCAGCGAGCCATTCATGCTGGAGATGAAGAACACGGTACCAGTGTTCACTTTGTTACTGAACAGCTGGATGGTGGCCCGGTAATCCTACAAGCTAAAGTGCCTATCTTCGACGAAGACACAGTTGAGACGTTAACCGAACGTGTTCAGACGCAAGAGCATAAAATTTATCCTCTGGTCGTACAGTGGCTAGTTGAAGAACGCCTGATCATGAAGGATGAAAAAGAAGCCTATCTCGATGGTAAGTTGCTTGGTATTCATGGGTACGCCCAAGAATAACAGTTAGGAAAACGATATGTGAAAAGGCGAGCTGAATGCTCGCCTTTTTTATTATCACGTATTAATCTTCTATTCATCTAACCTGAATTAGTCTGAACAAAACTAAGGAGGTCCGGAATGGATTTGAAAGGTTTATTAAATCAAGCGCTAAACTCAGACCTTGTTCGTCAGGGTCAACAAAAAATGCAGCAGCAGTCCGGTTCAAGCACGCTGAAGTCCCTCGGTGCAGGTGCTGTCGGTGGTGGCTTAGTCAACCTACTCATGGGGTCTAAAAAAAGTAAGAAACTTGGCAAAAAGTCGGTAAAAATGCACTCAAAATTGGCGGTGCGGCAGCTCTAGGCGCACTGGCCTATACCGTTTACAATAACTGGCAAGGAAAACAAAAAACGGCTTCAGTGCGAGAAGATTTTAATGCCAACGATACTATTCATAACGAGCTTATCATCAAAGCTATGATTGCCGCTGCAAAAGCAGATGGTCATGTCGATGCAGAAGAAATGCAGCGCATAGAGTCCACACTGAAAGAAGCAGGTGCGGATACTGGGTTACAAACCATGCTCCACAATGAGCTTAACAAACCTCTCGATCCAAGCGAAATTGCTCGGCTCGCTCAGTCACCACAACAAGCTTCAGAGATTTATCTCGCCTCTCTAATTGTTGTCGATGAACAAAATTTCATGGAGAAAGCCTATTTGCAGGAGTTAGCCAAGCAGTTACAACTTGCCCCAGAAGTAACTTTCCAGCTTGAACAACAACTGCAAAACTAAGCCAAAGCGAATAAAGATCCAGCAGCTCAGCCTAGAGTTTGAGCCAGAACAAACCGCTGCTTTGAGTTTCATTGGCAGCCTGTGTATATTTGAGAGCAGTTCTCATTTAATTATTAGGTTAACAATATGAAAGTATATGATTGCTGCGACTTGGTCCGCGAACTCTACGCGCAAATTGGCAGTGGCGACCAAGCCTATGTACCTAAAGCGATTGCTTGTTCACTACGAGCGTTAAACGATATTGCAGCGGATACTAGCCTATCGCAACATGTAAGAGACAAAGCGGCGTTTGCAGCAGCGAATCTGCTGATTTCAGATTTCGAGGATAAGTAATGAACTTGGTGAACTTTGAGACGATGGATCCAATAATGCTAATGAGCATTGTCAACATGAAGCTACGCGATGACTTTGGCGGTGACTTAGACAAGCTTGTTGCTTTCTTTGACATAGATAAATCAGCGCTAGAAACCAAGTTAGCCTCTGCTGGTTTTGATTTCTTACCTGAAGCTGGTCAGTTCCGTTAATCTGCCGTTGATTAGATACAAAAAAACCGCCTCGCTGGCGGTTTTTTATTGAATAACGACTTATTACTCTTCTTCGAAGAAATCATCTTCATCGTCAAGTTCAGCTTGCGCTGCTGCTGCGCGTTTCGCTTCTTCATAGCGTGCTTTCTTTTCAGCGGCTTCTTGAGCTAGACGTTCTTCACGTTCAACACGAATTTTACGTGCTTCACCTTTGCGTTCGTTACGTACCGCTTGGTTTTGAATAAAACCTGCTAGCTCTTTCTCCGCCCATTCTTGTGCCAGAGCTTCTGTTTCAAAGCCTGCTTCTCGCTTAGATACAGATGTTTTGCGTGACGTCACTTGGCGAGTAATTTCTGCACACCAACCATTACGCTTTTCAGTCACACGAATGGCAAATTTTTGGTTTTTAGACATTTGTTAATTTCCTAAGGGATTAATCAGGGATTCGGTCAACTTAATAACTCCATCTAAGCTGAGCTGTTTAACACCATCCCTTGGCAAGGGCGGTATTAAAGCTTAAAAGCCACCATTTGGCTAATGGTTTCTTTCATAGAATCACGATTATTCATCGCGTCATCCTCAAGAGTGAGGTACGAACGAATTGGGGATCTCTCGAAGCAAGTCGAAAACTAACAGAGATTCCCTACTCCCTCATTCTTCTGTCTATGAAATGACAGAGGTCAGTAACGTCATCCTCAAGAGTGAGGTACGAACGAGTTGGGGATCTCTCGAAGCAAGTCGAAAACTAACAGAGATTCCCTACTCCCTCATTCTTCGGTCTATGGAATGACGGTAGTCAATCACGTCATCCTCAAGTGTAAGGTACGAACAAGTGGGGGATCTCTCAAAGCAAGTAGAAAACTAACAGAGATTCCCTACTCCCTTACTCTTCGGTCTATGAAATGACAGAGGTCAGTAACGTCATCCTCAAGAGTGAGGTACGAACGAATTGGGGATCTCTCGAAGCAAGTCGAAAACTAACAGAGATTCCCTACTCCCTCATTCTTCTGTCTATGAAATGACAGAGGTCAGTAACGTCATCCTCAAGAGTGAGGTACGAACAAGTGGGGGATCTCTCAAAGCAAGTAGAAAACTAACAAAGATTCCCTACTCCCTCATTCTTCGGTCTATGGAATGACGGTAGTCAATCACGTCATCCTCAAGTGTAAGGTACGAACAAGTGGGGGATCTCTCAAAGCAAGTCGAAAACTAACAAAGATTCCCTACTCCCTCATTCTTCGGTCTATGGAATGACTTCCTCACATAGCGAGGACATAGTCCGTTCCACTAGCAAAGCGTTCCCTAGATCGAAGTCCGTTCCCGCTTCTCACATCCCCAAAAAGAAAGCGCAGACCTCTCGATCTGCGCTTAACATATTGTTTCTACACTCTTAGCTTTTAGCCCACGTTCTTACGTGCGTTTTGGAACATACGCATCCAAGCACCGTTCTCGCCCCACCCTTCAGGAGACCAAGAGTTCGCGACTGTACGGAATACACGCTCAGGGTGCGGCATCATGATAGTCACGCGGCCATCTTGAGTCGTTAGACCTGTGATTGCGTTTGGTGAACCGTTCGGGTTGTTCGGGTATTGCTGAGTCGCATTGCCGTGGTTATCCACGTAACGCACTGCTACCGTACCTGATGATTCAATCGCGGCTAGGTGGTCAGCATCACGTACTTCTACGCGGCCTTCACCGTGAGAAACTGCGATTGGCATACGAGAGCCCGCCATACCATCGAAGAATACCGAGTCAGACCTCTGAACTTCCACTAGGCTGAAACGAGCTTCAAAACGCTCAGATTCGTTACGAACGAATCGTGGCCATAGATCTGCACCTGGAATTAGCTCTTTCAGGTTCGATAGCATCTGACAGCCGTTACATACACCTAGAGAGAAGGAATCTTCGCGTTGGAAGAAGCCTTCAAACTGGTTGCGAGCTTGCTCATTGAACAGGATAGATTTCGCCCAACCTTCACCCGCACCTAGTACGTCACCGTAAGAGAAGCCACCACAAGCCACTAGGCCTTGGTACTCTTCCAGAACGGCTTGACCGGTTAGAATGTCGCTCATGTGAATATCTGTCGCTTCAAAGCCAGCGCGGTCGAATGCTGCTGCCATCTCAACGTGAGAGTTAACACCCTGTTCACGCAGAATTGCCATCTTAGGCTTAGCACCTTTCGCAATGTATGGAGCAGCGACATCTTCGTTCACATCGAAGCTTAGCTTAACGTTCAGACCTGGGTCCGAGTTGTCTTTCTTCGCTTCATGCTCTTGGTCAGCACATGCTGGGTTATCACGTAGACCTTGCATCTTGTGCGTTGTCTCAGCCCAGATAGTACGCAGTTCAGTGCGGTTACGCTCAAGAACGACTGTGTCACCAGAAGTGATGACTAGCTCATCAGACGCTTCGACTGAGCCGATTACGTGTGAACATGCTTCTAGGCCGTTTGCTGCTAGCGTTGAAAGTACAGCGTCTAAATCTTCGTTCTTAACCTGAAGTACCGCACCTAGTTCTTCGTTAAATAGCGCTGCTAGTGCGTCTTCGCCCAGTGCTTCAATGTTCGCTTTAACACCACAGTGACCTGCGAATGCCATCTCAGCTAGAGTAACAAAAAGACCGCCATCACCCTTATCGTGGTAAGCCACAACTTGGTCGTTCACTACAAGTGTTTGAACGCCTTCGTAGAAACCTTTTAGCTGCGCAGCGTTATCTACGTCTGCTGGCTTATCACCAAGCTGCTTGTAAACCTGCGCCAGTGCTGTTGCACCTAGACGGTTCTGACCATTACCTAGGTCGATAAGAACCAGTGACGTGTCACCCTTGTCAGTGCGTAGCTGAGGAGTGATTGTCTTACGTACATCTTCAACACGAGCAAACGCTGTGATGATTAGAGATAGTGGAGACGTGACTTCTTTCTGCTCGCCATTCTCTTCCCATTTGGTCTTCATCGACATTGAGTCTTTACCCACAGGGATAGTCAGGCCAAGTGCCGGACATAACTCTTCACCCACCGCTTTAACCGCTTCGTAAAGACCCGCATCTTCGCCTGGGTGACCGGCTGGAGACATCCAGTTAGCAGACAGTTTAATGTGTTTGATATCACCGATGTTTGTCGCTGCGATGTTAGTGATTGCCTCACCCACCGCTAGGCGAGCTGAAGCTCCGAAGTCTAGTAGAGCCACTGGTGTACGCTCACCCATTGACATCGCTTCACCGTGGTAAGTGTCGTAACTTGCTGCAGTTACCGCGCAGTTTGCTACTGGCACCTGCCATGGGCCAACCATTTGGTCACGCGCGACAAGACCTGTTACCGTACGGTCGCCGATGGTGATAAGGAATGTTTTTTCTGCAACCGTAGGTAGACGTAGCACGCGCTCTGCTGCTTCGTTTAGTTCGATACCATCGCGGTTAACTGCTGGGTTATTCGCTTTCAGTGTTTTTGCATCACGGTGCATCTTAGGCGTCTTACCTAGAAGAACATCCATTGGCATATCGATCGGCGTGTTTTCGAAGTGTGAATCTTCAAGTTTCAGTTCACGCTCTTCCGTTGCCACACCGACTACAGCGTATGGTGCGCGCTCACGCTTACAAATCGCATCGAATACTTCCATGTTCTCTGGCGCAACTGCCATTACGTAGCGCTCTTGAGATTCGTTACACCAGATCTCAAGTGGGCTCATGCCCGGTTCATCGTTTGGTACGTCACGCAGTTGGAAGATACCACCACGTTCGCCATCGTCTACAAGCTCTGGAAGTGCGTTAGAGATACCGCCCGCGCCCACATCGTGGATGAATGCGATTGGGTTCTCTTCACCAAGCTGCCAACAACGGTCGATCACTTCCTGACAGCGGCGTTCCATCTCTGGGTTTTCACGCTGTACTGAAGCAAAATCGAGATCTTCTGCTGATTGACCTGATGCCATTGAAGATGCTGCACCGCCCCCAAGACCGATGTTCATTGCAGGACCACCAAGAACGATTAGGCTTGCACCCACAGGGATCTCTTTCTTCTGTACGTGCTCGTCACGGATGTTCCCCATACCACCAGCAATCATGATTGGCTTATGGTAACCACGAACCTCAACACCAGCGTGAGAGTTCACTTTTTCTTCGTAAGTACGGAAGTAACCAAGTAGGTTTGGACGGCCAAATTCGTTGTTGAACGCCGCGCCACCAAGTGGGCCTTCTAGCATGATATCTAGTGCGTTAACGATACGACCTGGCTTGCCGAAGTCTGTTTCCCATGGCTGTTCAAAACCAGGAATACGTAGGTTAGAGGTAGTAAAACCAACTAGACCGGCTTTTGGCTTACCACCAATACCTGTTGCGCCTTCGTCGCGGATTTCACCACCAGAACCCGTCGAAGCGCCCGGCCATGGCGAGATAGCCGTTGGGTGGTTGTGCGTTTCCACCTTCATTAGGATGTGCGCTTTCTCTTGGTTGTAACCGTACTGGCGAGTTTCTGGGTTCGGGAAGAAACGACCGACATCAGAACCCACCATGACTGCTGCGTTGTCTTTGTACGCAGAAAGCACGTTTTCTGGTGTCGTTTCGAATGTGTTCTTGATCATCTTGAACAGAGACTTCTCTTGCTTAACGCCGTCGATAGTCCAGTCTGCGTTAAAGATCTTGTGACGACAGTGCTCCGAGTTCGCCTGTGCAAACATCATCAGTTCGATGTCTGTTGGGTTACGATCTAGCTTGTTCACAAACGCATCGTAAAGGTATTCGATTTCGTCATCCGCAAGCGCAAGGCCTAGGGTAACGTTTGCGTTTTCAAGCGCAGCACGGCCGCCATTAAGTAGGTCAACATCCGCCACTGGTGCAGGTTCTGCCACTTGGAAAAGCGCTTGTGCAGATTCAAAGTCAGTGAAAACCACTTCCATCATGCGGTCATGAAGAATCGCTTTAAGCTCGACGAGTTGCAGTTCTGTCAGTTCAGCAGAAGTTTCAATGTAATAAGCCGTACCACGCTCTAGACGAACGACTTTATCTAGACCACAGTTATTAGCAATATCAGTCGATTTTGAAGACCAAGGTGAGATAGTACCAGGGCGAGGAGTAGCTAGCAGAAGAAGACCTTCTGGCTCGTGCTCTTCAATTGTTGGACCGTAAGTCAGGAGTTTTTCTAGTTTTTCAACTTCTTGAACATCTAGATCCGCTGACAGTTCAGCAAAGTGGGCAAACTCTGCGTAAATGCCAGTCACAGGAAGGCTCAATTCACGACAAAGCTCGAGAAGCTTGTTAACACGAAATTCAGATAGAGCTGGGGAGCCACGAAAAATTCTCATGCGCTTAGGTCTCTTATGCAATTGATTAAGGTGATATTGGAATAAATTCAGTCGGTTAGAAAAAATAAATTTGATGCTATTCCCTAAGAAATAAAAACCTATACCGATTCCACCTCTTCTTTGCTGGCGCATTATAAAGGAATTATTTTTGTGATGTAACACCAAAAGCAACCGTTTGCGTCATTTTTTTCGTCAAATTTGAATTACAGCAATAATCCTATTTTTAAATCTTTAACTCGAAGTCGCTCTGATTGTCTTGCCTTGTTATGACACTTTGATATAAATGCCCTACTGGAAGTATGAGAATGATGTGAATGAAGAAGCATTACTTGAATCGTTGGACGTCAATCAGCGCCTTGCTGTTTTCGGTATTGATGTTATCCGGCTGTCAGATTGAATCAGAGCCCAAAAGTGATTTGGACCAGATACGTGAACGAGGTGTTTTACGTGTCGGAACTCTGAATAACCAACTGTCCTACTATATCGGTCTTGATGGCCCTGCGGGCTTGGATTACGAACTGGCTCGCGAGTTCGCCAATGAACTTGGTGTGCAATTGGAAATGAAACCAGCCTATCGTATCTCATCACTCTACCCTGCACTGGCCAAAGGTGAAATCGACATTATTGCCGCCGGTTTGACTCAATCTCCTGAACGAATGGAGCGATTCAGACCCGGACCTGCTTACTATTACGTTAGCCAACAGGTTGTGTATAAAAAAGGTCAAAGGCGCCCACGTAGCCTAGAGCAACTCCTTAACCTTCAGCCCACGCTTAGCGATGATGGAGAGGAGCTGCCCATCCTGAAAATTATCAGTGATTCACATGTTAAACAAACACTCAATGCCATCAAAAGAGAAGAACATCCTGACTTCGCGTTTGAAATTGATCCTGAAGCAGAGGTGAGTGATCTGCTTAAGCAAGTTTCTGACGGTGATTTGATGTTTACTGTCGCCGACTCCGTCGAAGTATCCCTATCTCAACGTATCTACCCTGATATTGCTCTTGCATTTGAACTAACCGAAGACCAGCCTATTTCTTGGTTTGTGCGACGCTCAGAGGACGAAAGCCTATATGCATTGATGATCGAATTCTTTGGCTACACCAAACAATCTGGTCACCTCGCATCATTAGAAGAAAAGTATATTGGCCATATTGGCAGCTTCGATTACGTTGATACGCGCGCGTTTATCCGTGCACTCAATTCAAAACTTCCTCAATGGGCACCACTGTTTAAACAGTATTCAGAAGAGTTTGACTGGCGTTTGGTGGCTGCTTTAGCTTATCAAGAATCGCATTGGAATCCGCTCGCTAAATCCCCAACAGGAGTACGTGGCATGATGATGCTGACTCTGCCAACGGCTAAAAGTGTCGGAGTAACCAATCGACTCGATCCAAAGCAGTCGATTAGAGGCGGAGTTGACTATTTACGTCGTATGGTTTCCCGCATCCCAGACTCCATCGATAAACATGAAAAGATTTGGTTTGCCCTTGCCTCATACAACGTCGGTTATGGTCACATGATGGACGCAAGGAGACTAACCAAAAAGCAAGGTGGCAACCCGGATTCTTGGGCGGATGTGAAAGACCGCTTACCGTTGTTGCGCCAGAAAAAATACTACAGCCAAACGCGGTATGGTTACGCCCGCGGTGACGAAGCGCGAAACTACGTCGAAAACATCCGACGCTACTATCAGAGCATCATTGGGCATGTCGAGCAGCAATCCGCTGACAGTAGCGATGTCAGCACAGACGATCTTACAGTCATCGAAGTACTAGAGAATGCAACACTCTCAGATCCAGCCACTTCAGGTGCTATACCAGCATCAGCAACTCAAGAATAAATAAGCGTACAAGTGCACAATCATTGTTTAATGATTGTGCACTTGAATTCTACTAAATCACCCATACATAATATCGTGTGATAGCTATCTCATAAACATTATTAAAATGGTAACAAAGAACTGGTAGAAATCAGTTACTCAATATAATCAGTGCCTTCAATTAAGAAAGCAATAATCTAGATATAACCTATAGTAGGAGGTTGTTTTATGCGTAGACATAAAATGCAGTCAAAACGCCTTAATAAAACGGTGGCAGCCAACCGTCGAAAAAGAATGCTCAGTAACAACAAGAAAAAAAGTCATTGCTCGTCACAGAGCTTTTATGCAGCTAAGTTGCGCATAAGCCCAGTAGGCAAACACCTAGATGCAGGTGTTTGCTGAGAACCTTACCCTTCTGAGCCCTTCGCCTGTTTCTGCGCTTTTTTTCTCTTTGCGACGACGTTTAAAGAACGCTTGAAGTTGACCTCGACACTCTTCTTCCATCAATCCTTGTTCAATATCGGCATAGTGATATGCTGCCTGATGTTCAAACAAGTTAAGTACTGTTCCCGCCGCACCCGCTTTTAGATCCGGGGCACCATAAACAATACGTTTAACCCGACTGTGAAGCAGAGCGCCAGCGCACATAGGGCATGGTTCTAAGGTGACGTATAGCGTTGTGTCCAACAATCGGTAGTTTTCCAGTACTTTGCCTGCTTTGCGTAATACTTGCATTTCAGCATGAGCCGTCGCGTCATGATGACCAATTGACTGATTCCATCCTTCCGCAATGATCTCACCATCTTTGACTAGTACAGCGCCAACGGGGACCTCTCCCTCTTCTTCGGCCTGAGCAGCAAGCTCCATAGCTCGGCACATAAAAAACTCATCTTCAGGGGTAAATTGAGATTCTGACAAAGAAAACTCCGGTTATATGCGTAAACGACTAGAGGTAGCAAATTCTACCCGTATGAACGCTTAAGTGAAAGCCGGGCACCGAGCACCTCCCGCGTCATCCCAGCACAAAAAAGAAAGCGCCAGTCTTTCGACCAGCGCTTTCAAATTTCAAATACCTAAATAGTAAGCGGTATTTACATTGTGTATGTGTATGGCGCTTGAATACCTAGAGGAATACCTAGCATCCAGTAAGCCACTAGGAAGATAGACCAACCAATTAGCATGGCAATCGAGAATGGCATCATTAGTGATGCTAACGTGCCGATACCCGTCGACTTCACGTAACGTTGACAGTAAACCACCACTAACGGGAAGAACACCATCAGAGGAGAAATGATGTTCGATACAGAGTCACCAACACGGTAAGCCGCTTGCGATAGTTCAGGAGAGATCCCCACAGCCATTAGCATAGGCACGAGAATCGGACCAATCAGTGCCCATTTTGCAGATGCAGAACCAATTAGAAGGTTTACAGAAGCTGTTAGTAGAATCATACCGATGATCGTAGCTTCACCTGGTAGGTTCATCGCTTTCAGACCCTGAGCTCCATATAGCGCAAGCATAGTACCTATGTTTGACTGCGCGAATGCTGATAGGAACTGAGCACAGAAAAACGACATTACGATGTAAGCGCCCATTGTAGACATAGTGTCCGCCATCGCTTTGATGATGTCGTTACTTGTCTTGAACGTGCCAGACACTCGGCCGTAAACGTAACCAGGGATGATGAACAGAATGAAGATCAATGGAACGATCGACTTCATTAACGGTGCTGAGAACGCTGTAATTTCACCTTCAGGAGAACGCAGTGCTGAGTTATCTGGAATGATTGCAGCAATAAGAACAGCGATACCAGCCATCATCGCCCAACCCGCGTAACGAAACGCTTTAGACTCGAGCTCGGTGAAAGAACCTAGATCTGGTGCTTTCTCTGCGTCTTCGTCAATTGGCGTGTTCGCTAGGCGCGGTTCAATGATCTTCTCAGTTACATACCAACCGATAGCAACAATGATTATTGAAGATAGGCCAGTGAAGAAAATGTTCGCTAGTGGGTTAACCACGTATTCAGGATCAAGAACTTGCGCCGCTGTCTGAGTGAAGCCCGCTAGCAGAGGATCGATACCTGAAGGGATAAAGTTTGCAGAGAAACCACCGGATACACCAGCAAACGCTGCTGCGATACCGGCTAGAGGGTGACGACCTGCGGCGTGGAAGATGATACCACCAAGAGGAATAACCAGCACATACCCCGCATCTGCAGCGGTATGCGATACGATAGCCACCAGAATAAGCATTGGAGTAAGAAGCTTAGCTGGCGTGAAGTTGAGCATCTTCTTAAGGCCCGTCGTGATAAAGCCAGAAGAATCAGCGACACCCACACCTAGCATTGCGACTAGTACAATACCTAGCGGAGCAAAACCAGTAAAAGTGGACACCATGTTTGCCAAGAAGCTTGCTAAAGATTCGCCAGTTAAAAGATTATTAATTGCAAGCGCTTCGCCTGAGCGGGGGTTAATAAGGTCAAAACTTACGTTAGAGAGCAGTGCTGAAGCTGCCCAAGTAATGATCAGTGCCCAAAAGAACAGAATAGCCGGATCTGGGATTTTGTTGCCGGCACGTTCAATAAAATTAAGAAAGCGGTCCATACCACTCGACTTGGGCGATGGCGCTTTTTTTATAGCTTGGTTACTCATGGTAACTCCATATGTGATGTTGTTGTCTTAGGCCTGTAGTCAGGTTTGCAACGACCTATTTATCAACGCCATATTTTATTAAATCCCCCTTTTAAAAGCACAGGATTCCATGATTTTTTCCATATATGGAGACATATTTTGCAAAATAGCTATCAGTTCACAACAAAATAAAAACAACTAAAACCCATAAATTGAAACAAACTTGAAACCATTTTGAAAAACATAGAGGAGGTTTGTGGGTAAAAAACTAATAGCATTTGTCTATATAAAATAAGCTACATACTAAATTCATTGAATTTGGAAATTGATGTCGTCAATACAACCGATAGCTTTTTTTCCATGATGATTTTTCCAGCAAACTTCTACCGTAATGAGCTTTAGTTGAATACCATTCTGTGGCCTTGCCTTAGATTGACAACGTATTTGATGCTCGCCAGAAGAGGAAGGTTGACAAGCCGAAAGAGCAAAGCAGGGATCTTGATCAATGGCTTCGAATGGGTAGTTTTTCTGATTAACCATTGCACCATGGGTAGTAAATCGCTCAAGCTTTGACTCTGCGAGGTAAAGGGCCTTGGTAGCATGATTCGCCCACTCTGATTTCACTTCGACGTCAACATGAAGCTTAGCTAAAGTGAAAGCGCCACCGCTAAGCAGTAATAACGTGAGTAAAACCTCGATGAAACTCAAACCAGATTGGTTAGAAATCATACCAACCACCCCGAACCCATAAGGTTGGATGAAGCTTTCTCGCTGGACTGGATGTCACACTTTGCTTGAACTCAGTATCGAGAGAGCCATCGATCAATGCATAGTGGTCCGGCGCATCTAAAATCAAACCTCCATTCGGATAGAAGCTCCCCTGTTGAAAGTAACTCACCTGCCTCTCCTCAATTTTTGCAATAGAGGAAAATCTACCCATGATTTTTATCAGGTTTATGGATAGACTTTCATTTTCCATTTTATCCAAACCAGCGTTCTTAAGTGCCGATGGATCAGAAATAAAATGATAAACCAGCGCATTCAATGCTTGATGTCCCGACACCGCAACAGCTCCATTGTGCAACACTAAAATCAAGCCAGTTTTCAAATGCGTACTGATAGCAAGATTCATCTCTATGACTTCTTCTGATGTCAACTCACACCCTCCATACACCCAGATAAACTCATGAGACTTTTCAACGAGTTTTATGATCTCTTGTCCACAGTTTTCGACAATTTGAGGAAGAGGCAAATCACTGGCGTTTGCGGGTAATGAGCTTGATAAGTAATCTGGCACATAACCAAAAAGATTGGTCGCTGTCATCACTGCATACCAATTATCACGAGCAGTAGCGAAAACTTCCTTAAAGGGCTCAAGCTCTTCTTGTCGGATAAAATCATCCTGAGTAGAAGAAAGTTGCCATGCAAATTTCGTATAATTTTTTTCGATGCAACGAGGCTGAAAGCTTTTATCCTCTGAAGAAAAATAGCGTGAAACATCCACCGCTTTCCTTGGTGGCTTGGTGGCATAACTTTGAGCGTAAAGTTCGCCTTGATATCGAAGCGAAATACAAGCCCATTCTTGTTTAGATATTCTTGTACCATGATGCGGCGAAAGGTATAGCGCACCGCTTACCAACAAATGATTGATGGCCGTGATAGCACTTTTGATCTTGAGCTCTGGAAGGAGAAAAGCCTTACTTAGGGTGACGTATCCACTGGATGCTCGGATTGTGTGTGGTCTCCCTGTGACGATTTCAAGTTCATCAAGCCCAAGTAAGCGTTTGCAAAGACTCAAATCTTCCGGAATACGCCCCTTACTTAGAACATTGACGAAAGCGCAATCTAAGCCTCCTTCGGCTAGCCAGTGAACTTTACGGCTCTCAATCTCGTTTTGGCTACGCTTTATCTGGTAGAACACACCTTTATAGCTGCCGATGATCACCATCAAGCTCGCAGCAAGTAACAAACTAGTGACAAAGATAAGAAATGCACCACGTTGCCGCCTCATTTCACCAATTCCTCTGCTTAATAGTAAACGTAAGCGACTGGGTGACTTGTGGCTGAGTAGAAAGTTTAGTGGAGAGTGTAATAGTCACCAGTGCCGAAGACAAAGAAAGGCCAGACAATCGCTCAACGTCCAGTGCAAAAGAATCAACCACGATACGGCGGCGATCAAACAAGGTGTTACAGGTGTTACCAAAATGGACGTTAAAATTCTCTGCTTCATTAACGGACATGACATATGGCAATTTTTTTCTCACACACCTTAAGAAGGTCCGGAGACTGTGTCTCTCTTTGATACACTACGTTAGTGTATGCTTGCTCTGTTCCTACTTCACCTGAAAGATAGGCATAAGCGATGAGACTCGTTTGATTATCGACCCTGACATGGTAAGTCTGTGTCGCACCAGACAGAATCGCTCTTGTACTAAAACTGCCATTATACCCCGCTCGATGTAAATCTTGCTTCATCGTTTGAAGAACGCTATTTGTATTTTGAACTAGCATGAGTTCGTTAGCACGACGAACGCTCACCTGGTTGTGATGGGTTAACATGCCAATAACCATACCAATAATCACAACACTGATAGCGCTAGAGATAAGGAACTCTATTAAGCTTGTTCCTCTTTGTTTTAACACTCAGCATGCCTCGTAGCCAAGATAGGTTGAGCTTGGAGAACAAACTCGCACAATTGCGGAACGAAAATGTGTTCTAAGTTCGAGAGCCATCTGCGAACGCTGGCGAGGAAAAAAATGAATCGGCCGCTTTTAGGTCGGCCATGAGTGGCGTCAAAACTGATTTGATTTGAGCTATAAGTCGTCTCGATCTCTATCCCAGAAAATGAACTTCCCGACAAACGCATTAATACCTCACCCTGATACTCCTTTTCACTGTCAGTTAGCTCCAACTCCCAACTACCGTTAACGATTGACAAATGGATCCATAGTGGCTGCCGACGCATGACTGCAAGAGATTTAGCCATGACCACAAAACCATTGAGTTCAGTCGCTAACCTGGTCATTTTGGTGGTCATAGAAACAGATTCAAAGCTGGGTATCACTCGTGATACAGCAACACAAACCAGCGATAGAACGATCAGAGTTTCGACCAATGTAAAGCCACGAGGTGTTTCCCAATTTTCCATGTAAAGCCAAAGAGGAGCAAAACCATACTTGGCTCGATGCTAACATTAAGAAACAATGACAAGACACTAAAGAAAAGAGGGATTCGGAGTGTTTGGTGAAAATCGTTGCGAACAGTGCAACCAAAGTCTAAACGGAATGACTTTGATCGAATTGTTGGTGGTGACAAGTGTGATTGCCACTTTAGCTATTTTTGTCTATCCCAAATACTTGGAGTTCGTTCGTCAATCTCATCGAGCCACTGCGATTGCAGACTTAGCTAGGATTCAACTTGAGTTGGAATCCAACTTTAACGGCAGATATCAATGGGAGCACATTTTATCCGGTGGTCGATGCACTCTTTGTCAGACTGACCAAAGGCGGTTCATATTTTCTATCACTAGTGGAGCTAATACAGCTTACATTATCAAAGCGACCGCCCAAGCCGATACTCAACAAAATCTCGATGTCTGCTTAGTAGAAAACAAAACAAACGAATTAAGCTTAGATGCGAGCAACAACCAACGCCCAACCACCTGCTGGCCATAAAAAAAGCCTGCATAGTAGCAGGCTTTTTGCTCGTTTTTGGGCTAGCTGGTCAGATCATCAAAGAACTTCTTCACACCATTGAAAAAGCCTTCGGCTTTTGGCTTGTGCTTCGTTGCCGCTTCGCCACCGCAAGATTCTTCAAACTCTTTCAATAAATCTTTCTGACGCGTACTTAGATTCACTGGCGTTTCGACAACCAGCTTAACAATCAAATCGCCCACGCCACCGCCACGAACACCCTTGACGCCTTTGCCGCGCATACGGAACATTCGGCCCGTTTGAGTTTCGGTTGGCACTTTAAGGTTCACGCGACCATCTAGTGTTGGAACTTCGACTTCACCACCCAGTGCAGCCATTGCGAAACTAACAGGTACTTCACAGTATAAGTTGTTACCATCACGTTCAAAGATATGGTGCTCTTTGACATGAACCTGTACGTATAGGTCACCCGCAGGAGCGCCCATTTCTCCCGCTTCACCTTCACCAGAAAGACGGATGCGATCGCCAGTATCAACACCAGCAGGAATCTTAACGTTAAGTGTTTTGGTCTTCTGCTTACGGCCTTGACCATGACATGAGTTACAAGGATCTTTGATGATCTTGCCCTTACCGTGACAGGTAGGACAGGTTTGCTGAACCGCAAAGAAGCCCTGACGCATCTGAACCTGGCCATGGCCATGACAAGTACCACACGTTTCAGGAGACGAGCCTTTCTTGGCGCCGCTGCCATCACAAACGTCACAGTTCACTAGGGTTGGAACTTCAATTTCTTTTGAAACACCGCGAACCGCTTCTTCTAGCGACAATTCCATGTTGTAACGCAGGTCCGCCCCGCGTTGAGCGCGTTGCTGACCACCACCTCCGCGACGGCCACCGCCGAAAATGTCACCAAACACGTCACCGAATATGTCACCGAAATCTGCACCAGCACCGCCGCCAAAGCCACCGCCGCCCATGCCGCCCTGTTCGAAGGCTGCATGACCATATTGGTCGTAGGCTGCTTTTTTCTGAGGATCCAGTAGGATTTCGTACGCTTCTTTTACTTCTTTAAACTTATCTGCAGCAGACTCATCACCCTGGTTACGGTCTGGGTGGAATTTCATTGCAAGGCGCTTGTACGCCTTTTTAATATCACGTTCTGATGCATCTCGGCTTACGCCTAATACTTCGTAAAAATCACGTTTTGACATGTTCTTCGTCACCAATTTATTACTGCAAACGACCGATTGTCGCTTGGTGTTTGTATCATTCTAGATAAAGGCTTTGTGCAAAAGTACTTATCTGGAAAGACATTATATTTACAAACAGGCGGGCGTATGAGTTGCCCCAAACGCCCGCATAGTACTTTAAGTTAACTCAGAGTCGAGAATTATTTTTTCTCGTCTTTAACTTCTTCAAACTCAGCGTCTACAACGTCTTCTTCTTGCTTAGGCTGTTCACCAGCTTCCGCACCAGCTTGTTGAGCCTGAGCTTGCTGCTGGGCAATTTCCATCAGCTTTTGAGCGGCAGCCATAAGAGCTTGAACTTTAGCGTCAATCGCTTCTTTGTCTTCACCCTTACGCGCTTCTTCTAGTTCACTGATCGCAGCTTCAATCTTTTCTTTCTCGTCAGCTGGAAGCGCTTCACCTGCTTCTTCAACTTGCTTACGAGTGCCGTGAATCATTTGGTCTGCTTGGTTACGTGCAGTAGCTAGCTCTTCGAACTTTTTGTCCGCTTCTTTGTTAGCTTCTGCTTCCTGAACCATTTTCTCGATTTCTTCGTCTGATAGACCGCCAGAAGCTTGGATAGTGATCTTCTGCTCTTTACCCGTCGCTTTATCTTTCGCAGATACGTTTAGGATACCGTCAGCATCTAGGTCGAAAGTTACTTCGATTTGTGGCATGCCACGTGGTGCTGGCTGAATACCTTCTAGGTTGAACTGACCAAGAGACTTGTTGTAAGTCGCTTGCTTACGCTCACCTTGCAGTACGTGGATAGTTACCGCGCTCTGGTTGTCTTCAGCTGTAGAGAACACTTGGTCCGCTTTAGTAGGGATCGTTGTGTTCTTCTCGATTAGCTTAGTCATTACGCCACCCATCGTTTCGATACCGAAAGATAGAGGAGTAACGTCTAGTAGAAGTACGTCTTTAACGTCACCCGCAAGTACACCACCTTGAACGGCAGCACCCATTGCTACTGCTTCGTCAGGGTTAACGTCTTTACGCGCTTCTTTGCCAAAGAACTCAGCCACTTTAGCTTGAACCATAGGCATACGAGTCTGACCACCTACTAGGATAACGTCAGTGATGTCGCCTACAGATAGATCAGCGTCAGCTAGCGCCACTTTTAGTGGTTCAAGAGAGCGTTGAACTAGGTCTTCAACTAGAGATTCTAGCTTAGCACGCGTCACTTTAACGTTCATGTGCTTAGGACCAGTCGCATCTGCCGTTACGTAAGGTAGGTTTACGTCAGTTTGAGAAGTAGAAGAAAGCTCGATCTTCGCTTTTTCTGCTGCTTCTTTAACACGCTGCATTGCTAGAGGGTCGTTCTTAAGATCGATGCCTTGCTCTTTCTTGAACTCTTCAACTAGGTAGTTGATCATGCGGTTATCGAAGTCTTCACCACCAAGGTGTGTGTCACCGTTAGTTGCTAGTACTTCAAACGTTTTCTCACCTTCAACTTCGTCAATTTCAATGATAGAGATATCGAATGTACCACCACCAAGGTCGTATACTGCGATAGTGCGATCACCACCTTGCTTGTCTAGACCGTATGCTAGAGCGGCTGCAGTAGGTTCGTTAATGATACGTTTAACTTCAAGACCTGCGATACGGCCAGCATCTTTCGTTGCTTGACGCTGAGAGTCATTAAAGTAAGCAGGTACTGTGATAACTGCACCAGTGACTTCCTCACCTAGGAAATCTTCTGCAGTTTTCTTCATTTTTTTCAGTACTTCAGCAGATACCTGAGGAGCTGCCATTTTCTGGCCTTGTGCCTCAACCCAAGCATCACCGTTGTCAGCCTTAACAATGTTGAAAGGCATGATTTCGATGTCACGCTGAACTTCTTCGTCTTCGAAACGACGACCGATTAGACGCTTAATTGCAAATAGCGTGTTAGTTGGGTTTGTAACCGCTTGACGTTTAGCTGGCTGACCTACTAGCGTCTCACCATCTGTGTATGCAATAACTGATGCTGTTGTACGCTCGCCTTCCGCGTTTTCGATTACGCGTGGCTTGTCACCGTCTAGAACAGCAACACAAGAGTTAGTAGTACCTAAGTCAATACCAATGATTTTACCCATCAGGCTATCTCCGAATAAATTCTATTTTCGTTTTGCTATATCCCCTATGTGGGGATGGAGAATAGGGTTTCAACCCTTACTCACAAACTAAAATAATTTTGTTTGCTTCACTTATGCCCAATAGATAAGGGCTGTAAATGAGTTTTCAAGGGAATAAGTGAAAAAAAGTTAAAAAGATTGGCTGATAACTTCGCGAGATTCCCTACTCACTCATTCTTCGCTCTATGGAATGACGGAAGTCAATCACGTTATCCTCAAGAGTGAGGTACCAACGAGTTGGGGATCTCACAAAACGAGTAGAAAACTAACAGAGATTCCCTACTCGCTCATTCTTCGCTCTATGGAATGACCCATAGTCGCTTCTCCACATGGGTTCCTCCCTTAAAGCCCCAAAAGCGAGCCCTAAGGCTCGCTTTCAAATTCCGACACTTTAATGATTAAGCATTCGCTTGTGCAGGTTGTGCTTCTACTTCTGCTTGTTCTTTACCGATTTCACCTTCTGATTTAGCAACGATAGTATTTACAGCTGTGTCGCCTACTACGTTAGAAGAAGTACAGAACATATCGTTGATACGGTCTACTGCTGCGATGATTGCAAGACCTTCTGGTGGAAGACCTAGTTGGTGAAGAAGAACACCGACCATTACCACGCCACCACCAGGAACACCACCCGCACCGATTGATAGCAGCAAGATAGTTAGACCTAGCGTAAACACGTCAGCAGTATTGATTGGCTGACCAAACGCGTTCGCAACAAAGATAGTTGCTAGTGCGATGTAGATAGAAACACCAGACATGTTCATGGTTGCACCTAGTGGCACACCAAAACCTGCTACTGATTTTGAAACCTGTAGTTTCTCCGTTAGAGTACGCATTGTTACAGGGATCGTAGCGTTCGAGCTTGCTGTCGATAGAGAGAATAGGATCTGCTCACGAGTTGCACGTAGGAACGTCTTTGGAGAAGTCCCTGTCGCAATGCCTACTGCCATTGGGTAGAAGAAGAAGATCCAGAATACTAGCATTGAAACAACAAGTGCGACGTAGCCTGCAACAGACATGAGTGTGTTAGCATCAAGCGTTGCACCTAGCTGAATCATCAGTGCAAATACACCGTATGGCGCTAGGCTCATCACTAGACCAACAAGCTTCATCATGATTTCGTTAGCCATTTTGAACGTACGAATAGCAGGCCCACCGCGTGAATCAAGCGCTTGAATAGCAAGACCTGTCAAAATTGCCATGAAAATGATTTGTAGCATGTCACCATTAGCAAATGCCTGAACCGGGTTGCTAGGTACAATGTTAACGACCAGTGAGAAGATATCCGGTGTTTCAGTCGTCGTTAGCTTAACCGTTTCTGAAATTGTCCCCGCCAGATTGGCATCAGCACCCGGTTGGAAAACAAGGCCAACCGTCAGTGCCGCGGTAATCGCGATGATGGTGTTAAAGATATATAAGGCAAAAGTTTTACCGCCAAGACGACCAAACGCAGTGATGTCTTTTAGATCGACAATACCGCATACGATAGAAACGTAGACCAGTGGAACAACGAGAAGTTTGATCAAAGATACGAACATACCACCTGCGCCTTCCGCTGCGCCTAGAAGGTAAGTATCAAAAATAGCAATTCCGCTAAACAGGTACTGAATCGCAGTACCAATCAGCAGGCCAGCGAACAAGCCTACAAATATCTTGCTTGAAAGCGATTTATCCATCCTTTATCTCCAGAATGTTGTGTTTGTATTTTATGATTTTATAGTTAATTCCGCCTAAATACGCGGCAGAGTTCGCACATAATACACACAAAAGTTACAAAATAAAGCGCTTGTTTACGATAATGTTACATATTTCTAATAGGAAATAAATTTTCGAATATACTTTGACCACAATGTAATTTACTGAATCAATGCGTTTATTTGGTCATTTTCAACGTTTCGACAAGATAAAAAAAGAGAGGTTTTGACCTCTCTTTTCTTTAACTTCATCAGTCTAGGGGAACAATTATTTCGCCACCATCACCATCGCAGGGCGAATCACACGACCATTCAACTCATAGCCTTTCTGCATGACAAACATAACCGTGTTTGACTCGTGATCTGGGCTCTCCTGAATAGACATCGCCTGATGCATTTCAGGGTTGAACGCTTCACCTTCCGGGTTAATTTCTTTCAAACCAAACTTAGCGACCGTATCAACGAACGTTTTATGTGTAAGCTCAACACCTTCAACGATTGGTTTCACTGCTTCATTATCGGTGTCGGCAGCTTGAATTGCACGCTCAAGGTTGTCGATAACCGGCAACAGTTCTTCTGCAAACTTGTTCAGTGCATATTTACGTGCCTTGTCAATTTCCGTTTCTGTACGGCGGCGCATATTTTCAACTTCAGCTTTAGCACGAAGAACAGAGTCTTGTTGCTCTTTTACTTTCGCTTCACTCGATAGAAGTGCCGCTTCAAGTTGAGCAACCTTCGACTCTTGTTCATCTTGGTCTGTTTCTTCGTTCCATTCGATATCAGCGTCAGTACCTACAACTTCTGCTTCAACTTCTTGTGCAGTGTCTTGCTGCTGTAGTTCTTCTTCTTTGATCTTGTTTTCTTCGTTGCTCATGATATCTCCAGAATTTAATTCCATCTGTACCTAAAGCATCACGTTTATCGCTTTTCGGTACATAAAAATTCGCATAAATAGCTAACTTGCCATTATTATGGGGATGAAGATTGTCGAATCAAGCCTATTTAGTGCGGAAAACCTATGAAAAAGCCTTTTGAAGTGATCGCCATCATCGGTAAACCCCGAGATCAGCAAGCCATTCAGACCCATAGAGAGCTCTATATCTGGCTCCAATCGGAAGGGTATCAGGTTTTTATTGACGATAGGTTAGCGGAAATTTTAGACGATATACCAAATGAACATTTTGCGAGCCTAATTCAACTGGGTAAAGCGGCAGACTTAGCGATTGTCGTCGGTGGTGATGGTAATATGCTTGGTGCAGCAAGAGTACTCTCGCGCTTCAATATCTCAGTAATTGGTGTGAACCGAGGTAATCTTGGCTTCCTGACCGACCTCAATCCAGAAGACTTTCAGTCTGCACTTAAAAAGTACTTGATGGCGAATTCTTTGAAGAAGAACGCTTTTTACTCGAAGCCGAAGTACACCGCCATGGGCAAGTAAAGAGCCATAACGCTGCCTTAAATGAAGCGGTACTGCACCCAGGGCAAGTAGCTCATATGATTGAGTTCGAAGTATATATTGACGAAAGCTTCGCCTTTTCTCTGCGCGCCGACGGGCTAATTGTTTCTACACCGACAGGTTCAACGGCTTATTCACTTTCTGGCGGCGGGCCTATTTTATCACCCAGTCTAAATGCCATTTCTCTTGTACCTATGTTTCCGCATACTTTATCCAGCCGCCCGTTAGTTGTAGACAGTAAACGTCGTATTAAACTGGTTGTCTCTCCGGACAATAGAGGGACTCAAGAAGTGGGCTGTGACGGCCAAGTTTCTCTACCAGTATCACCGGGCGATGAAATTCATATTTACCAAAGCCCCAATACGTTAAATTTAATCCACCCGAAAGATTACAGCTATTACCATGTACTGAGAAACAAGCTAGGTTGGTCAAGCCGGTTGTTTTAAGAGCTCAATAAGAAATGACAGGACAAGAGACAACGTTCTGTCATTCCTGAGATGGAGGAACGACAGAGTCAGGAATCTCTCAAAGAAAGTCGTATAAGTCAGCCCAACGACGATTGGTTTCGTTGATTAATCTCTCTTTCCATTTTCGCTTCCACTTTTTCAATTGCTTCTCTCTATAAATCGCGTCTGTGATATCAAGAAAAAGCTCGTAGTAAACTAGACAGTCGATGTTATATCGCTTGCTAAATCCACCCACCCTGCCATTTTTGTGCTGCCATACCCGCGCTTTGAGGTTACTAGTCACGCCAATGTACAGACAGCTACAGGACTGGTTAGTCAGTATGTATACAGCAGGTTGTTTCACATAGACTCCTTATACCTAACCCCATGCTGCACCAATAATAAATGGGTTCTCTGAATAAAAAGGTTGAAAAAAGAACGATTAAGCCGAGCATTTGTGAGATTCCCTACTCCCTCATTCTTCGGTCTATGGAATGACAGAGGTCAGTCACGTCATCCTCAAGAGTGAGGCACGAACGAGTTGGGGATCTCACAAAACGAGTAGAAAACTAACAGAGATTCCCTACTCCCTCATTCTTCGGTCTATGGAATGACAGAGGTCAGTAACGTCATCCTCAAGAGTGAGTTACGAACGAGTTGGGGATCTCACAAAACGAGTAGAAAACTAACAGAGATTCCCTACTCCCTCATTCTTCTGTCTATGAAATGACAGAGGTCAGTAACGTCATCCTCAAGAGTGAGGTACGAACAAGTGGGGGATCTCTCGAAGCAAGTCGAAAACTAACAGAGATTCCCTACTCCCTCATTCTTCGGTCTATGGAATGACATTTCTTTCGCCCAACAAGGTTTAGAGCCTCTTCACAAAAATTCACACCTGCCACTTTACTGTATAAAGAAACAGTATATACTGTTTTCTTATACAGTATTGTTCATTTAAACAGGTATACGAAATGCTGGCTCATCTAAGTGTTAATAATTTCGCTATTGTTAAATCTCTACAGCTGGAGCTATCTCACGGCATGACCACCATCACTGGAGAAACCGGTGCGGGTAAATCTATTGCAATTGACGCTTTAGGTCTTTGCTTAGGTGGTCGGGCGGAAGCCAGCATGGTACGCCAAGGGGAAGAAAAAACCGAAGTCAGTGCGGCTTTTTCCCTTGAAAACAACATTCACGCAACGCGTTGGCTAGAAGATAACGATCTGCTGGAAGGCAGTGACTGTATCTTGCGTCGCATCATCAATAAAGAAGGCCGCTCAAGAGCCTTCATTAATGGCAGCCCGGTACCACTTTCACAACTAAAAACGTTTGGGCAATTACTGATCAACATCCATGGTCAGCATGCGCACCATCAACTCATGAAGAGTGACTACCAAATGGCCATGCTGGACCAATATGCAGGCCATAGCAACCTTTTAAAAGGCACTCGTAATGCCTATCAAAATTGGCGTCAGGCCGATAACACCCTTAAGCAGTTAAAAGAAAATAGTGCGGCTAATCTTGCGCAAAAACAACTACTTGAATACCAAATCAAAGAGCTTAATGAGCTCTCTCTTGGCGAGGATGAATATGAAGAACTCGAACAGGAACACAAAAGATTGTCTAATAGCGGAGAGCTCGCCGCCACCTGCCAACAAGCCATCGAGCTTATTTACGAAGGTGAAGAAGTTAATGCGCTTGGTATTCTCCAATCAGCCAGTAGCTCCCTGATCCAGCTCGCTGAATTGGATGAATCTCTCTCAGAGTTGCCTAACATGCTATCAGAAGCCATGATTCAAATAGAGGAGACCAATAACGAACTGCGTGGTTACCTCGATAACATCGATGTTGATCCTGCACGTATGGCATTTGTTGAAGAACGCTTCACAAAAATCATGTCGATGGCTCGTAAACATCATGTTCTACCCGATGAGCTATATCAGCATCATCAAGATTTGTCGTCGCAAATTGAGGCTTTAGATTGTTCCGATGAAAAGCTGGAAGAGTTAGAGCAAGCTGTTGAAAACAACTATCAGGTTTTCCTGACCTCAGCAGAGAAACTTCACAAGTCTCGATGTCGCTACGCTAAAGAGCTCAATAAACTCATCACCGCCAGTATGCATGAGCTCAGCATGGAAAAAGCGCAATTCTGTATCGAAGTCGATAAGCAATGTACTCATCCTTCTCCCCTCGGCATGGATAACGTCTGTTTTATGGTGTCAACCAACCCTGGTCAACCTATTCAGCCCATTGCCAAAGTCGCCTCTGGGGGTGAGTTATCACGTATTTCTTTAGCCATTCAAGTAATCACGGCACAAAAAGTCGACACACCTAGTTTAATCTTTGATGAGGTAGATGTGGGTATCAGCGGACCCACGGCTGCTGTTGTAGGTAGAATGCTTCGTAAGCTTGGCGAGTCAACGCAAGTTCTTTGTGTGACTCACTTGCCTCAAGTGGCGGGCTGTGGCCACCAACAACTCTTTGTAGCCAAACAAACCAAAGCTGGCAAAACAGAAACTCAGATGCATTCTTTGAATCACGAACAGCGCGTATCCGAATTAGCCAGATTACTTGGCGGCAGTGAAATTACAGAGTCGACCTTGGCGAATGCAAAAGAGTTATTGATTGCGGCTTGAGAGAATCGAAGGCTTAGTCTCAACTTAAGACCCAAGTTCCGACCTTGTGGAAATTTGGTGAGAGTTTGCAACTAAATTCAAAAATCGTGGTCTGAAACAGTTCAAAACAAGATGAGCTTTTTACATTGTCGGCCAGCTTGTTTATTATCAGGCCAATTTGAGAAATATCCGTTACAAGAATCTATCCGTATGCAATTGAAAAAGTGGCTAATCGCTTTACCACTCTCTATGACACTGTTGACTGGCTGCTCCCTATTAGAAAAGCTCGTTTACCGAATCGACATCAACCAAGGTAACTATGTTGAGCAACAAGCCGTCGATCAACTTAAATTTGGTATGACCAAAGAACAGGTACGTTTTGTGATGGGCTCCCCAATGCTGATTGAAAACGGCTTCCCTGATACTTGGTACTACATTTATCACCACACTGAAGGTCATCAGGATTCCATTCAAAAGAACCTGATCGTCAACTTCAATGATAAAGGGCAGTTGGTTGACGTCACTGGAGATTTCCCGCCGAGCAAAGACTTTTTTGAGAGTATTAACTAAAGCTGGAGAGCTGGAGAGCTGGAGAGCTGGAGAGCTGGAGAGCTGGAGAAGATTTGAAGGGTTGTCGTATTACGTCAACCCTTTTTGTTTGGAATGCCTAGCGACGGAAACGGGATGCGGGAACGGACTTCGACCTAGAAAACTGGAAAACTGGAAAACTGGAAAACTGGAAAACTAAGTTGTTCCACTTTGGTTGAGAAATCAACTCTAGCTCTCCAGAAGGGCGAAGCCCGATCCCGTTATCTAGGAGCGGAGCGATCCATAGGACGAAGTCCGTTCCCGCTCTTTAACCTTCCTTCCTCAACGGGTTTTTCTTACCACCGGTCACAGGATCAGCAGAACCTTCTGCTTTGGCTTGCTCGGCTCGCTTACGACGAATTTCTTTCGGGTCCGCCAACAATGGACGATATATCTCGATACGATCTTTATCTCGAACCGTTGCGTCGAGCTTTATGTTACGGCTAAAAACCCCAACCTTATTGTTTGCAAGGTCAATTTCAGGATATTGCTCTAAAACACCGGATTCTGTGATGATCTCTTCAACCGTCATCGTTTTGTTCACAACCAGAGTGTACACTCGCTGTTCTTGAGGTAATGCATATACCACCTCAACGTGGATCATGTCAGACTCAATACTCATAGCATGCATACACCTGTTTCGCGCGCTGAGTGAACGCGTTGACCATATTGCTGGTCAGTTCGTTGAAAATTTTACCGAAAGCCATTTCAATCATCTTGCTGGAAAATTCGAATTCCAACTTCAGCTCAACTTTGCAAGCTTGATCATCTAAGGCAGTAAAAAACCACCCCCTTTTAATATCTTAAAAGGGCCATCAACTAAATTCATCAAGATCGCTTCATCACTGATCAGCTCATTTGATGTGGTAAAGGTTTTACTGATCCCTGCTTTCGACACATCAACGGAAGCAACCATGGCAGAACCACTGGATTCAATCACTCGGGAGCCGGAACACCCAGGTAAAAACTCAGGATAACTGGCCACGTCATTTACCAGCTTAAACATCTGTTCAGCACTAAAGGATACCAGTGCTGAACGGCTGACTTGCTTCATATAGACTCCTCAAAACGTCCGCCTAAACGACAGGCATGTACCAATTTTACTTTTATTTGCACTCAGCGCAAATAAAGGGATTTCCTAACTCAGTTCCTAACCGTATAATGCAGCCATTATGGCAAAGAAAAAATCGAAACAAAAAGCGGGTAGCAATACCATCGCTGTCAATAAGAAAGCTCGCCACGAATATTTCATTGATGATGAAATCGAAGCGGGAATGGAGCTTCAAGGCTGGGAAGTTAAAGCACTTCGTCAAGGCAAAGCAAACATCGCAGAAAGCTACGTGTTTATGCGAGATGGTGAAGCCTTTGTGAGTGGCATGACTATTACTCCTCTTAACCAAGCATCGACACACGTTGTGGCGAACCCTACCCGTGTGCGTAAACTACTAATGAGCCGCCGTGAGCTTGATAACCTTTTTGGTCGAATTAACCGTGAAGGTATGACGCTTGCTGCACTCTCGCTCTACTGGTCTCGCTCTTGGGTGAAGATGAAAATCGGTGTTGCGAAAGGTAAGAAGCTGCACGATAAACGTACTGATCTGAAAGAAAAAGATTGGGCGAGAGAAAAAGCGCGCGTAATGAAGAGTTCACTGCGCTAATATTGAGCACTTAAACGCACAAGTCTAGACAGGTTACACTTTTCTGGTACTATGCGAAGAACACTTTGGGGCTGATTTAGGATTCGACAGGAATTTTGCAGTCTGAGGTGCATGCCGTGGGGCGGTTGGCCACGTAAAAAGCCGCAAAAAAATAGTCGCAAACGACGAAAACTACGCACTAGCAGCTTAATAACCTGCTCAGAGCTCTCTCGCCCTAGCTTCCGCACGTAAGACGGGGACCAACGAGAGATCAAACCCAAACGCGCTAGCCCGGATTCTCCCGCCTGAGAGATGAACGGCGAAATTTAATTCAGGATAGTCACTTACTGGCGTGTCGGTTCGCAGGTATTTGGTGAATGTAAAGATCGACTAAGCATGTAGTACCAATGATGAATGGTTTTTGGACGCGGGTTCAACTCCCGCCAGCTCCACCAAACGTTTGGAAAGGGCCAACTCGAAAGGGTTGGCCCTTTTTGTATCTAAAACAAAAGCAATCAGAAGTAGCCTAAGACTACGCGAAAGATATCTGGCGTTCATATGAGCGGCAGGTTTGTAGTGGTCAACTAAACCCAAAACAACTAGAGTGTGTTTTAAATACAGGTAAACTATGAGTTCGATAGAGTGTTCTAAAAGCTACACATTGTTGATGTCTCGGTTCCTATCAGGTCAACTTACGGGAGCTCAATTTGAGGAACGATACCTAGAGATGTTCAAGAATGAATCGAGACCAATGCCCGAGAATGTCTACCAAGTCCTCAATAGCTTGTTCTATTGTGTCGATGCTTACTGTAGCGATCCGGACTTACGTGATGATGACGATTTGGACGATTCACTTCTCTTAGCTCGTACTCAGGATGCCTATGACCTACTGACTCAACATGATAAGTAGCGGTTGAGACACCGACTCCGATAGCTCGAGTGTATTGAGCTATCGGCCAATGATGTTGATTTAAGATAAGCCCGCTAGCGGGCTTTTTTGATGCTTTAGGAACAAGACAACAGCAGAGGTAATACAACAGAGGCAGGCAATTTTACGTCTATTTTCGGCTAAGTAACCAAAGCTCGCCGCATGACAAAGCTCGTCAGTGTTTGCCTTAACAAGGCTCGTGTGCTGTGCTGTCGCTGACCAGAAATCAGCCATGATGACGATAGTCAGCCAAGTATTTGATATCACAGCAATCTTGATGATTAAAACGCTTGTACTGTTTTGTACGCACACATCGCTCGCGCCTTCTCACTTCCCTCCGCTTCATTTTGCTCGAAACAATGGCGATATGACGCAACGTATTGGTTGAATGCTTCCATTGCATCGGGTTTAGGTTGATTTACCAGCTTTTCAATAAATTGACGCGACCCGACTTCGAAATGCTGAGTGTCTATCGGCGTATTCCAGTCCCCGCCCCAGATAAGGAACCCGTGGTATGCGAAAAGCTCTGTGACCTCTTCGGCCATGCCTTGACGTTCGATCTCATTTCGAGCTCGAAAACGAGTTCGGTTAATGTAGTTATCTACTGATTGAATCGGTTTAACTGTGATTTTGCCATCTGAGCCAAATTCTAGAAACGGGTTTTGTACCGGGTTGATATCAATGGCGACACCATAAGCATGTTTCGACCAACTAGACCCGCCAGTGATAGAGCGAGCATTGAAAGCACTGCTGTTGTTCGCGGCCATAGAAGCAGTATCATCGCCTCGAAATTCACGCATTAAGCGCGCAGAATGAAGCGGAAACTGACGTTTATGTAGCTCGGTGAAAATCCGCTCTACGGAAGGGGCAACAACATCGAACACTATCATGCTGCCCTGCTGAGTTTGCCCATCAAAGTGAGTAAAGTCGAAATCAACTTTAGAAAGTCGATCACAGCCTAATGGAGCGCCCTCATTCAACACCCCTTGACTTTTCATCATACTACATTGCCATTCTGAAATAGGGGCGATTTTAGCGTAACCCGTTGAACTCAATAAGGCAGTGAGCAGGCCCACCCAGTATATTTTCATTTCGCTTTTATCAACGTATTTTCAACCCAAAGTGGGCTTATTCTAACCAATGGTCTGATTAGACGTGATATTTAAAACAGCGGGTTGAGTCAAAGTGTGACGCTGACTGCGGAAGGTGTTTTGCTCAAATAGGCAATAGAGGTAACGTTGAAGATCAACCGACAAACGGAAAGAAACACTCAATAGGCAAGCCAAACTTTCTATTGAGTGTTCACAAGATGACTGTAATCACGCTTCGCTGTTTTTAAAACTATTCACCGCAGAGGCGACACTTTCTGAGCCAGTGTAGATTTCATCCATGGTTTCTGAAACCGTTTGAATTTTTCCGCTTGCCTCCTGAGCCACAGAATTAACCTCGTTCATTGCTTGAGTGACTTCTTTGGTCAAGGACATATTCTTATTCACAACTTGGGTAATTTCTTCCGTCGATTCGGACGTTCTTGAAGCCAGTTTTCGCACTTCATCTGCTACAACAGCAAAGCCCCTTCCCTGATCACCAGCCCGCGCAGCCTCAATCGCTGCATTCAGTGCCAGCAAATTGGTTTGCTCCGCAATACTGCCAATGGTTTTGACAATTTCGGATACATCATCAGACAGCGTGGCTAGTTCATCAATCTGACTGATCGATGCCGTGAGGTTATCCATCATTTTTTGTGAAATACCTACGGTTTCTTGAAGTACCTGATTGCCGTTCTGCGCCACTTGAGAGGTTTGCAACGCTGTTGAATAAGCAATGTTTGCCGCTTCTGCAATCGCCATTTCACGAGTGACATCAGCGGTAATATCGGAAGCGAATTTAACAATTTTATACACCTCTCCCTTTTCATTGCGAACTGGGCTATATGAAGCTTGGATCCACAGTTCTTCTCCATAACTTGTCTTGCGTAGAAAACGACCGGAAAAAGCCCGACCTTGCGCCAGTTCACGCCAGAAATTAGGATTTTCATGATAAAACTCATCAAAGCAGAACATGCGATGGTGCTGCCCTTGGACCTGCTCCATTGAGTAGCCAAGAGCAGTTAAGAAGTTTTTATTTGCATCGATGATCGTGCCGTCAGGCTGAAACTCAATCACCGCGAAATTTTGATGCAGTGCCGCAATAAGATCTTTATCGGCTCGTGCTTGTTTGACTTTCTCTGTCACGTCACTGGCTATTTTTATTACACTAGTTACTGCGCCAGTATCGTTAAATACTGGGAAATAGGTCGCCTCTATGATGACCAAATCTCCAGACTTACTGTAACGTTCGAAAGTACCCGATTTCACTTCACCTCGTCCCAGAGATTGCCAGAAACGCGAGTATTCAGAGCTCTGTACGTAGCTTTTATCACAAAAAATACGATGATGTTTACCAACTAGCTCTTCCAGTTGATAACCCATCGCTTTTAAAAACAACGAACTGGCTGTTTTGATCTTCCCTTGAGGATCAAATTCAATCGTGACCAAGGCCTGATTCATGGAGGCGACAATTAGATGGTAATTCTGCTGTCGAATACGCTTTTGTTCCGCTTCTTCGGTCTTTTTTTCAAATGGCCACATATCTCGAATACTCCCCGTACTTTTGCATTGTTCAAGTGTAGCACCAGCCTAAATTATAGACATATCAATAAAGAGTGAGCAGTCTGCCCACCACTTTATCGGACTTAAAGCGCAGTTTTTCCTGAAAGTAAAGTGAGAACATTGACTCAAATATGCAACAAAACAAATATCAATTAGATTAGTATAATCTAGTAGATCAATACGTAAGGTGTGCATCAATGATGATTTCTGTATTCAGAGTTTTATGTGTTCTTAGTCTGTCTTTGTCTTCAGTTTATACACTTGCTAGTGAACGTTTTCCTTTGGCTCCACCGGACACGAGTAGCCCGCAAGCAACCTACCTCAGCTTCATCCACTTGGTCGAGCAAGCCAACCAAACCCTGTTAGAACTGCCTTCCTTACCGACAACAGAGAAAGAAGCGGCCAAACAATCGGTGTATGCTCTGTTCGATAAAGCAATGCAATGTTTTGATCTCTCTGAAATCCCAAAATCGAGCAAGCAACGAGTTGCACTAGAGTCCGTTATGCTGATGAAAGAGATCCTCGATCGCCTTCCAGAGTTTGAAGCTACATCGATTCCCGATCAAAAAAATATCGCCTATTGGCGGCTGCCTCACACTCAATTGGTGATTGAAAAACAAAGCGATGGTCAATACTTATTCTCAGCTCAAACCGTCGATAAGCTCTATTCCAACTATCAGCTTGTCAAACATTTGCCTAACCGCAACGGCGCAGTCGATGACTTTTATCAGTTTTACTCTCTGAGTGCAGGGAAACTGATTCCACCAGCTTGGTTTGGTTATATTGAAGCCCTCCCAGATGCGTTCATGATAGAGTTTTCTGATCAAGCAGTATGGCAGTGGATCGCATTGGCGATAGTCTGCCTAGTGTTATTTGCTTACGGTTACGCTGTTTATCGCTATCTTGGTAGGACTATATTGACCCCAGTAGTAATGGCGGTGGGAATTGGCGTTTTCTTATATTTGATCAGCCACGAAATCAATATGACGGGCAAGTTAATGTCGACTTTGAACGTCTCTGGTGAGCTATTGATCTGGCTTTTAGTGACTCAGTCAGCTTACCTAGTTGGCTACAGAGCTTGCACAATTTTACCCAATCGAAGCGAGAATACCTCCGAGTTACGCCAAAGCGTGACACAAATTGTAGGGACTCTGGTCGGCTCTGCTTTAGCCGTGTCGATCTTTGGCTATGGCTTAAGCCGTATCGGCGTTCCAGTCTACGGTATCGTCACTGGCTTAAGCCTCGGTGGTATGGCTATCGCACTTGCGATTAGACCGACGATGGAAAACCTGATTGGTGGCGTGATACTGTTTATGGACAAATCATTGTCTGTAGGTGACTACTGCAAAATTGGCCAAGTCTCTGGTGTTGTTGAGCGTATAGGCGTACGTTCGACGCGAATTCGAGCGAAAGATCGCACCCAAATAACCATTGCGAATGGCGACTTGGTCAAAATGGAAATCGTCAACTTCACTCGTCGAGATCGCTATCCGTTTAGTACTCAGATAGGTCTGCGATACGAGACGTCTATGCCTCAAGTCGAACAGATTGCCTATGAAATAAAAACAGCGTTTTTGGCACACCCAGATGTACTCGAATCGCCCCTACGCGTCCATTTTTCAGGCTTTGACAAATACAGTTTAAACATTGATGTATTGGCTCATATTGATACTAAAGACAGAAATGAGTTCTTGCAATTGCAGCAAGATTTACTGATGCGTATTGAACAAATTGTTAAAGCGAATCAAGCAGAGTTTGCTCTGCCAGCCCAAACGACCTACTTGCAAATGAAATCAAACTCAGTAGAACAAATCCGAGCCGAATCAGAAGCGCTTAGTTAAATTGATTAATATGAAGGAAAAGTGCCTCATATGTACCTCGATACCCGTGGGAACGTCACAGTAGGGGTTGGGTATTTAATTGCCACTACGCACCAGGCTAAAAATTACAGCTTATCCATTCATCTTCAAGGAAAATAGCAACAAAGTCGGAGATGATACAAGAGTTCACACAAATAAGGAGGCTTCCCTATGGGCGAAAATATGGTGCAGGTTTTTACCAAAGACACACTAGTCTGATTCTCAGTGACCAAGCCATGCTTAGTATGATGGAGCAGCACATCGAGAACTTTGAGAACGAGCTGTGAGCTATCTATGGAAAAACAAACTTTGAACAGTTGCCAGACAAAGTTAAGTTGGCGCTATTGGATATGATCTTTAGCTTGGGCAAGCCTAAGCTTCAAAATACGTTTGTAAAATTTAACCAGCATATTCAATCGGGAAATTTCCAAAAAGCGGCGCAGGAATGTCGCCGACGAGGTATTTCAGACAACCGTAATCAGTATGTAAGGTCCCTACTCTAAAACACATAAAAAAAGCGCCCCATTGGGGCGCGTTGCTTACTGTGAGTATAGACGCCGGATAGGCTCAGGCTCAACATAATCAATCAGCTTGTCATTACTCAACTTATCGATTTGCTCCTGAGTGGCCGACACCACCAGCACCTGCTGGTTATCGAGTACATCGATAACGTCAATACCGTTCGAATGAAGAAGCTCTCTAGCTTGTTGTTCTTTGCCTTCATGATACTTGACAAAGAATCGTGGTTGCTCTGCCGCGGCCTGTGCAGGCCTATCATCCACTGGGGGAAACGCTGGGTTCCCAGCCATTGCAATGGCAGAGAAAGTCGCGACTAATAGACTGAGAGCGCCAGCACTTGGCAATGACCTTAATATCTGCTTCTTCATACTCACTCCTTATTGAAATGATAGTGTCCAGCTATTGATGCTACCCGTGTCTTGGTTAGCGCTATCAACTGCGTTCAATGTCCAGGTTCCTTTAGATTCAAAACCACTGAAATCAGCTTGGTAAGTCTCCTTGATGTTGTTGGCCGAACTACCCGTATTGTCATGCAGTGTCACCTGACCACCCGTCGGTGACGTTAGCGTCACACGTAGGTCACCAATGTAGGTATGACTGATGTCCAGTTCAACCGATACCGTACCCGCATCACCGGAACGTGATACATCCAATGAACTCGTAGCACCCGCGCTGTTGTCATCTGGAATGACTAGAGTCTCTGAGTTAGTAAAGCGTGACGGCGTTTGGTTCCCGGAATCTGCACCATTATGCGTTGCAACCAGAGATGCACCACTGTACGCCGAGTAGCCGTATACCAATACTTCATAGGTACCTGCAGAACTGACGTTCAGTGAACAACTTTCACCGTTACCTTGCTCCCATGAGCGGCAATCATAGGTACCCGTACTAGGCGTACCATTGAAGCGCACATACATATCCGCATCCCCAGTACCACCACTTAGGTTAAAGGTAGCTTGAGTCGCCCCAGCAGGGACTTCGAACGTGTAAATCGTGCTTGATTTGCTTCCGCCAGATAACGACGTTTTTGCTACACCATTCTCAAGCACTTTACTTAGATCGACTGGGCCATTACAGCCAGAATCCAAGTAAGTCTTCGCCGCGTCCGCATTCACCAAACCATAACCTGTGCGGTTGTCACGACCTTCAGAATCGATGTCCGTTGCCGATGCTGTCAGTGCTTTGCGTATTTGTTGCGCTGTACACGTTGGGTGGTAGCTCCAGACTAACCCCGCAACCCCCGCTACGTGCGGCGTCGCCATAGATGTACCATTGTAATACTCGTAATCTTCACCCTTGGTGGTTTTAACCGTTACGGTCTGACCAAGCTGATTCGCCAGTTCTAGGCCGAATTCGCGGTCAACTGTGACAGAAACCATACGATAGTCGTCGTTATCATCAAGTACAAATGGGCTCTGTAAACCAGACAATGCTTGATTACTGTATACGATCGCAGCTTTTGCCCCTGCGCTGTAACACGCCTTAACTGGGTTAATTTCTGGGCGAACCCCTGTGGCTTGATTTTCAATACGCTCAGTCAGACAGATCTTGCCTGACATATCACCACAGTTGTAGCTACCTGAAGAGATATCACAAGCCGCAAGAGGTGCAGTAACGGTGCCTGCAATTGGATCGGATTTGTATGGATTATTAACATCAGCCGGGACTCTCAGGATTTTACGATTGTGCGGAACGACACCGCGATCGAAGTTGCTCACTCCGTTAATCGTAATATCTGCCAGCACACCTTCACCGACGGTCACAGTTGAGAGCACTGCAACCCCTGGCGCTGCGATGTCCACTTGATCTGTCGCTTGAGAAAAAGCAGCATGCTGATTTTTGTTGTCCACAGCCGCCACTGACATCACAGAATCGTAAGATGCTGGGTAACTATGCGCTGTATTACCGGAGTTACCTGCCGCAGCAATAAGTAGCACACCATTATCATACAGCGACTGAAGCGCATTACGTTCCGTTCTGCTCGACTGGCTACCCCCTAGGCTCATATTAACGACATCAGCGCCATTATCCGCACAAGTTTGGATCGCCTTGACCAAGCTTGAGGAATATCCCCAACCCGCCTCATTAAACACCTTCACAATATGCAGATTCACGTTCTGGTTTGGCATCACGCCTTTAACGCCTTCGTTGTTAGCAATCGCGGCAATGGTACCTGCAACGTGAGTACCGTGAGCGTTATTGTTACCCGGAGAACTCCACGAACCGGTTCCACTGTCGTTGGTGCCTTGCACACGGTTGCCACTCAGGTCGTTGTGACTGATGTCGTAACCTGAATCAATAATACACACAGTACGGTTCCCCGCATTGGAATCACTCAACAGCTGAGCATTAACGGCATTAAAGCCCCAAGGCGTGGTTTCGCTTAATAGGTAGCGGGGAGGATCGACCTCAACATATTCGACTTGGCTATTTTCACGCAGTGCCGACAGATCACCGTCATCCATTTCCACACTGTAAAGCGCTTGGTTACCCAATTTTTCTACTTTGCTAGCTTTCACTTCATCTAATACCGCTTCACGCGTTTTCGATGGAGCCACTACTGAACGAGCCATTGAGAATGGTGCGGGTGCATCTTCTTTGAACTTGACTATATATTTAGTCGGGAGATTGGCTTCATTAAAGCCCATTGGCGACGCTGCAAACGCAGACGTAGCACCAGCCATAGCCACTGTGATTGACGATAGGACGAACATCCCTTTGGTTTTATTTATCATGTTGTGCATTTGCTCTGATCCTTTTTGAGCTATTATTATTCACTTTATTCTCATGAACAGTCATTCCCAATAACTACTCAAGAGAACATTAGCTATAAATTATGCTTATAAAATATCCAATGTTTTATAAAATAAAACCTTCACAAACAGGCAAAAAATCAACTAAACAACAATTTTGGTTAACATATAAAGGTCAATAAAAAGCCTTAAAAAGCAATTGGTTAATAAGCCAATTTGAATTTATAGATGGATTTATTGAGTATTTATTCTAAAAATCAAGCAGCATTGATAACGGTTTCAGCTAACAAAAGTACCGAACAAATCGAGGAGAAAGCATAAATGCCAAATTAGTCATTAAGATAAATAAACAAGAGTAACTAGGACAAAGAGACTTCGCTGATGCTCCATCACATAACAAATAACGGCTTCCAAACACGCTCGCTTATCCATTTGAATAGTTTCTCTATCCAGTGTATCTCCTGATTTAAGATTGGAGATGCAGTTACCATACTCATCAACAACCCAATCATTTACAGATAGATATCAAAATCTCGATGAAACTCATCCCACTGAACTCAATTTCTATTGCAATTTAGTAAAATAGATTGAAAACTCTAATTTAAACCGAATCGGTTCTATCGGTTTCATGACGTACTCGAATTAGAAAGGGAAAGTGTTTTGCTTGGTATTATTCGCTTGATTTTGGCTGCGATTTTCATTGTCTTGATGACTCTATTTGCTTTGGTGTACTGCTTGTTCAGCCCAAGAAATCCAAAGCATGTCTACTTCTTCTGCCGTTGGTTTAATCAGTTACACAAACTCATTGGGCTCAAATTAATACAACGTGGACTAGATAGAGCTCCAACGCCATTCAATAGCGTATATATTTCTAATCACCAAAGTGTGTACGACTTTGTCACAGCGCCGGGGATGCTCCGCCCAAAAACCGTATCCTTGGGGAAAAAAGATTTACTCTGGATACCCTTCTTTGGTCAACTTTACTGGATTACGGGCAACATACTGATTAACAGAGAAAACAAGTCACAAGCACGCGATACCATCAAACAAGTCGCAGAAGCTATTCATCAACGAGATCTATCCGTTTGGGTTTACCCCGAGGGAACACGCAGCAAAGGTCGAGGGTTACTACCGTTTAAAACCGGTGCCTTCCGCATGGCGATTGAAGCTGGAGTCCCGATTACACCTATGTGTGTCAGCACAACCCATGAAAAGATTAATCTCAACCGCCGTAGTAATGGTGTCGTGATAGCTGAAATGCTTGAACCCATTGATGTGTCAGGCTATAAGCTCGAAGATGCCAAAAAGCTCGCAGAGCACTGTCATAACCTAATGGCAGCGAAAATAAAAGAGCTGGACAACGAAGTTGCCCAGCTCGAAGCGCAAAGCAGTAAGCCGCTCACAGAGGAGCAGCGAGGCCACTAGAGTACGTATTGATCCATCAGCGCGACCATACGGCCAATCTCTGGCTTGGTGATAGTGTCATTCGCACCTAACGCCAGAGCTTTCGCCCTATTGTCATCACTCATCAGCGACGAGAACATCACAATGGGTAACTCTTTGTAGGCTTCGGAGTCACGTAAACGCTTGACCAAGTGCATGCCATCCATACGTGGCATTTCAACATCCGTTACCACTGCATCGACCAACTCAGTCACGGAAATCTCTTCTTTCTTCGCAACTTCCGCAATTTCCATTAACTTCTCGTGCGCCTCTCCACCATCTTTACATGCGATGATGTTATAACCCGCCGAACTTAATGTGTCCTGAATCAAGCTGCGAATAAAGGCCGAGTCATCCACCACCATAACCGTCTTCGCATTACGCTTGGATACCATTTTCTGGTTGAGATCGACGCTTTTATCTACTTTGACATCGTATTTTTCCATGCTCAGCTCAGGATTGATGTCAGCGATAATCTTCTCAAAGTCTAGGATCATGATCAGATTGCCATCTTTGCGTACTACCGCAACGACACAGTCTTGTTCACCTGCTTCAAGGAATTGGCTTGGGGACTCGACATCATTCCACGAAATGCGATGAATGCGGCTGATGCTATCGATAAGAAAGCCATTCGTCATGCGGTTGAAATCTGTGACAATCACAAACTTCTTCTCCAAGTCTGTACTGGTTGGCACACCTAACCAGCCAGCCAGATCCACTAATGGAGTAAGAATGTCACGGGAAGAGAAGACACCGACCATATGTGGCTGAGCATTAGGGTAGTCTGTGGTCTCTGGCACTTGAATGACTTCACGAACTTTAGCAACGTTAATGCCGTAGTAACACGTCTTTTTCGAGCCATCTGGCATCTGTTTGACCAAATGAAATTCAATGATCTCAAGTTCGTTGGTGCCGCTTTCTGTAAGAATTGTACTGCTTGAAACGCTCATAGTTGATTTTACTCATTCCCGGTATTATTCACACTTACGCACATGATTTTAATTTGCGTAGCTACCATTAATCTACCGCCTCAGGTTTTGTATTTTTCGTTGATGCTGAGGCGAAAGTAAAACTATCTCATTTATCAATATAAATACCAGAACAATTCATCAATCTCATGGCAAGCTCTTGAGTTGCTCACACTATGATGAACCACTGGTTACCTCTCCTAGTATAAGCCCCGAGTGATGAACTTTCATTAAACCAACAAGAATTGCTTTTTGAGGCGAGCTGCTGTCGGGGAAAAAATACTAGTAAGTCTTTGTATAAACACGTGAACTCAATGTCTACACTACTATAACGGCAACACGAACAAATTGTTGAATCAATTATCACTAAACCAATGTAGAAAGTGAAAATAAAAAAGATCTGGCAGACAGCACTGGGACTTCCCAGTGCCTTGGCTATTAAGATCTAAGTGCCTGTTCTAAATCGGCAAGAATGTCATCAATATGCTCAATGCCGACTGAAAGTCGGATCATTTCAGGCGAAACACCCGCCTGCTTCTGCTCAGCTTCGCTAAGCTGGCGGTGAGTGGTTGAAGCGGGATGACATGCCAGTGATTTAGCATCACCGATATTGACTAAACGTTTAAAAATTTTTAGTGAATCGTAGAAACGCACACCAGCTTGGTAACCATCTTTAAGACCAAAAGACAGAATCGCAGAGGGTCTTCCCTTCATGTACTTCTCGGCCAACGGATAATGCTCTGAGGTAGTCAAGCCGGCGTAACTTACCCAACTTACTTTGTCGTGCTGGTTAAGGAACTCGGCAACTTTGAGCGCATTTTCTGTGTGACGTTCCATACGCAATGATAATGTTTCCAAACCTTGTATCAACATAAACGCATTCATCGGTGACAACGCAGCGCCTGTGTTACGTAATGGCACTGTCCGAGCTCTACCAATGAAGGCCGCTTCACCAAACGCTTCAGTGTACACTACACCATGATAAGACGGTTCTGGCTGATTAAAAGCAGGGAATCGGGCTTTATGCTGCGCCCAAGGGAACTTACCGGAGTCAATAATGATGCCACCGAGCGTGGTACCATGACCGCCAACATACTTGGTCAGCGAGTGCACAACAATATCAGCACCAAACTCGATTGGCTTACAAAGCGCTGGCGTAGCCACTGTATTATCGACGATAACAGGCACACCCTGAGCATGAGCAAGTTCTGCTACTCGCTCTAGATCAATGATGTTACCGGCTGGGTTACCGATACTTTCACAATACACAGCCTTGGTATTTTCATCGATCAATTCAGCAAGGCTTTCAGGCTTATCGTCTTTAGCAAACTTTACCTCAATGCCTTGATTAGGCAACATATGCGCAAAGAGTGTGTAAGTCCCACCATAAAGCTGTGGTGTAGAAATGATATTATCTCCAGCCTGTGCCAAAGTGAGAATCGCATAGTTAATCGCCGCACTTCCCGCGCTAACAACCAGACCAGCGACACCTCCTTCCAAAGCAGCCATCCGCTTTTCCAACACGTCATTGGTCGGATTCATAATGCGGGTGTAAATATTCCCGGGGACTTCAAGATTAAACAAGTCAGCACCATGCTGAGCGTTGTCAAACTCATAGGCAACCGTTTGGTAAATAGGTGTCGCGACAGACTTGGTGATTGGGTCAGTTTCATAACCAAAGTGAATTGATAAGGTTTCGTCTTTCATATACCGTCCTGGGCAAGCGAATAAATGTGGAATTAATGTCTTATCAATAAATATCCACGTTGTGTTCAAAATCTAACCATATTGTGAATGCATTCACACTAAACCCTTGAAAACCATGACTGAGAAGATTCTACTAAACACGCCTCTTTGTACCTTTTGTCACCAACTCGACACGGTCAACATAGCGGACCTCTCACTGCTTACGCCAGATGCGAAGCAAATGTGGCAAGACAAGATTAGCCTGTTGCAAAAGCAACTAACAGCGCTGCCACATCTAGCAGGACAAGTGATATTACGTTTACCAATGGGTATAGAGAGTGAAGAGATTGACGCCGTGGTGCTTTATCGTGGGATCGTATTTGTTATTCAACTTGAACTTGAGAGTAATAGCTATCAGGCGGACTCGATAACCAAGGTTCATCAGTTAGCCCGACAGTTGAAAGATCTCACCCCTCTCAACAAGGCGCGGTATATGGTTCCTGTCCTACTAGCGGCAAAAGCAAAGCCTCAGGCTGGGCCATTAGCCGCTTCCCAAGACTTATTGTTTGATACCATGTGTGACTCTAGCGAGTACTTATCTGCGCTGATCGAACACTTTTCCAACCAGTTTAAAGCAGATGAGATCGATGCTGAAAACTGGTTGGTACAACATTATCGCAGCCTCTAACGTGTCATTTTCTTAACAAACACCACCACAAACAGTGCCATGGTAAAGCTGCCAAGAAAAGCTTCGAAGGCAGCGATAAACCTGGCGAAACCGACTGGAGAGATATCCCCGTAACCGAGAGTGGTAAAGGTAACCACACTGAAATAGAGTGAATTAAGAAATTCAAACAAGTAGAACTGCCAGCCACTTAGGCCCTCATATATCGGATGTGCCCCTGTTGTGTCGAGAAAGAAGTATGCCATAGCGCAGACCAGTATCAAAAAGATAGAAAAACCAACGACACGCATTGGATCTTCACCATAGCCGCAGAACAAATCAACAACCTTAGATACGATTCGCTTGATACTCAACTTAGGCATTTGATAGCGACGGAAGCGCATCTCTCGTTTAAAGAAATCGCCCGCCATTTCAAATAATCCCTGTTTTTCACACTGTTTCCGGATATTGCGGCATACTTCTTCCGCTTCCTGATACAAGGAGGCAGCTTGTTTGTATTCACGCTTTCTGCGAGCCTGCTTGGCCTGCAGCTCTTGCTTGAGGAACTTCCCCCACTCAACATTTTCAAGCTTAGCTCGGCTAAGTTCGGCCCCCAGCAAATTGCAATTATCTAACTTTGCACAATGAAGGTTTGCTCCCAACATCTTTGACTTCATCAAGGAAGAGCCACGTAAATCAAGACCGAAAAAATGCGCATCGGTCAAATCCGCGCGGTAAAAGTCCACATTGCGGCATGAAAAGCCTTCTTTACTGCCTCGATTAACCAAATTAATGTCAACCAAGTCTGTTTTTGCCAACTGAAATCCGTCTAAAGGTTTACCCGCTGCGGCCCATTGTTCAACCTTGTCTTTAATCTTATCTTTGCTTTTATCGACTTTGGGATCATGCCAGTAACAAAGTCCTGACTCCCCACACGGTTGATCGCAGCACCAGCCATCAGGATTTTGATAGCTGCATTGGCCTTGTGTAGATTTCATATGCGCTGCCCCATAAGCAAGTCAGCAAACTGACGCTTACTGACTTCATTAAGTGTAGTGGGTGCATATGCTCTCGCAAACGCAATTTACAATTTAATCATTAATGACTTGTTGTTTCAGCCAACTTTTAAATAGTCGGGTATGGGGATTATCTAGGTGGGTAATAATAAAGTAGCCCGCATTGGCACGGATTGCGGGAAATGGTGCGACCAATCTTTTTTGATAAAGCTCATCTCCCAAAAGAGCCATTCGTGCTAGCGCTATTCCTAAACCCGCTTCTGCGGCAGACATCGCCATATCAGTGCGATTAAAGAAGTGCCCACTATGTGTTTCAAATTTGAGTGTATGCTGTTGTGCCCAAAAGTGCCATTCATGGTCTTTGGCAGAATCTTTCCATGGCATCGCATCATGAAGCAGCGTCACTTGTTGCCATTCTTGCGCACTGCCTGACAACTTAAGATGAGAAAAATGACGAAAATACTCTGAACTCATTACCGGAAGCAGAGACTCTTCCATCAAGAGTTCAGCATCGGGTAACTTATAGGGTAGTGGTCCATAATCGATGGCAATATCATAATCTCTGCTATCGCTGTCAACCAAAGCACCTTCCGCAAATGTGTGGATCTGAATGTCTGGGTGGCGCTTTTGAAAATCATCCAAACGTGGCACCAACCATTTGAAGGCCAAAGAGGGGGTCAGTTTAAGCCGTATCTGCTTACTGTCGCTAACATGCGTCAATTTGTAGGTATTTTCCTCGATTGCCAGCAAATGTGGTGTCACTGATTGAACTAGCTTATCCCCTTTTTCAGTCAGACGAATACCTCTTGCATGGCGTTCGAATACGTTAAAACCTAAACGTTCTTCGATTAATTGAATCTGCTGACTGACCGCACCCGTAGTGAGATTGAGCTCACGGGCAGCACTAGTCAGACTGCTGTGTTTCGCGACGGTGCATACCAGATTGATACCATTGAGCAGAACAGACTTCATAAAAGCTTTTAGTTTTTCTATACAGTACTGTTAATTCTTATCGATTGTTAATCAAATGTAAATCTATCATGCTTGGCAAAATCGTTAAATTGAGGGTTTGAGTGTGAAAGTCGTTGTCTTAGGCAGTGGTGTCGTAGGGTTAACCAGCGCTTGGTATTTATCGCAGGCTGGGTTTCAAGTCACGGTGATTGATCGTCAGCCCCGCGCTGCGGAAGAAACCAGTTTTGCTAATGCCGGACAGATTTCCTACGGTTATTCATCCCCTTGGGCTGCACCTGGCGTACCACTCAAGGCGATGAAATGGCTATTAGAAAAACATGCTCCGTTAAAAATCAAACCTAACCTCAGTCCAGAGCTCCTCCATTGGGCCAGTCAAATGCTAAAAAATTGCCAGCTTGACAGGTACCGAATTAACAAAGCCCGAATGCTAGCGATTGCTAATCGTAGCCGAGAGTGTTTAGCGCAGCTAAACCAACAGTATGACCTCAACTATCAGGGGCGCACTCAAGGGACGCTACAAATATTCCGCAACCACAAACAATTAGAAGCCATTGAGAAGGACATTACGCTGCTGGAAGAGAGTGGCACTCGCTATCAATTACTGGATGCCAAGGAATGCCTAATTCAGGAGCCAGGGCTAGCGAATATTCAAGGCACTTTGACTGGCGGACTCTACCTGCCAGATGACGAAACTGGAGATTGTTACCTATTTTGCCAGCAACTGCAGGCAATGGCAGAGCACGCAGGCGTCGAGTTTCTGTTTAACACTGAGATCCAGCATTTGAACATTCAAGGTAATCAGGTTACCTCTGTCGCGACATTACAGGGTGAAATCGAAGCTGACAAATTTGTGGTGGCAATGGGCAGTTACTCAAAAAAACTTCTGGAACAAGTCGGAATAGACATTCCGCTTTACCCAGTAAAAGGGTATTCGTTGACTTTACCTGTGATCAACCATGACTTTGCTCCGCAATCGACCATCATGGATGAAACATACAAAGTGGCGGTCACACGATTTGAAAACCGAATACGCGTCGCTGGCACAGCCGAGTTGGCCGGATTTGACCCAGCTCTGCCAGACAAGCGACTCGCGACCTTAAATCATGTCGTTTCTAACCTATTTCCTCAAGGCACGGACTTAACCCAAGCAGAATACTGGACAGGCTTCCGTCCAATGACACCCGACGGGACACCCATCATTGGAGCCACCAAAGTCGCCAATCTATTCACTAATACTGGTCATGGTACATTAGGTTGGACCATGGCCTGTGGTTCAGCCGATATTCTGACGGAGGTAATCACGAGGTCGAATAACCATCAATATAAGGCGCTAAGTACTCATCGATACGAAAAATAGTAGAAATAGCTGCAATAAATAAAACTAACAGTACAAAAAACAATCTACCAAACACAGCGCATATCTCTAATTGCGCTGTGATTTTAGTCATATCAATTCAATTCTCAGGCAATTTAAAATTCCGCCCTACAATAACACCAATCGTTAACATTTATTTAGCATTTTGTGCCTAAGCTCACGCAAACAAACTTTAAAGCATAAATTGGTTAACAATAGAGTTACAAAAAGGTTAATATCCTGCTCAGAAAACAACCATTATAAAACATAACAGGGAAAATACTTATGCAGTCATTAGTTGATTTTCTGAATGGAATCATCTGGAGTCCGGCACTCATTTATTTGTGTCTTGGCGCTGGCTTGTTCTACTCAATCATGACGCGATTCGTGCAGGTTCGTCACTTTAGTGAAATGTGGCGTTTACTTCTTTCAGGTAAAAGCTCGTCCAAGGGCATTTCTTCTTTCCAGGCACTCGCCGTTTCACTTTCTGGACGTGTAGGTACAGGTAACATCGCAGGGGTTGCAGCCGCTATCGGTTTCGGTGGACCTGGTGCAGTGTTCTGGATGTGGGTTGTGGCATTCTTTGGTGCAGCAACAGCGTACGCAGAATCCACACTCGCTCAAATTTATAAAGAAGAAGATAACGGCGAATTCCGCGGTGGTCCAGCTTATTACATTGAGAAAGCAATGGGGCAGACGTGGTACGCATGGATCTTTGCTATCGCGACTATTTTCGCTTGTGGCTTCCTGTTACCAGGTGTTCAGTCAAACAGTATTGGTAATGCGGTTGAAGCAGCGTTCGGGTCAGGTGCAATGATCGAGACAGCGATCGGCACATTCAGCTTTGCGAAAATCTTCACCGGTACAGTTATCTCAGTGATCTTAGCTTTCATCATCTTCGGCGGTGTTAAGCGTATAGCAAACTTCACTCAGATTGTAGTTCCTTTCATGGCGCTGGCTTACATCATAACCGCCTTCATCATCATCCTTCTCAACATCGGTGAAGTACCGCGCGTATTCTCAATGATCATTGGCGATGCATTCACACCAATGGCTGGTGTTGGTGCGGCTATCGGTTGGGGTGTTAAACGTGGTGTTTACTCAAACGAAGCGGGTCAAGGTACAGGCCCTCATGCAGCTGCAGCTGCAAGCGTTGATCACCCAGCTCAGCAAGGTCTGGTACAGTCGTTCTCTATCTACATCGATACGCTACTAGTATGTTCGGCGACAGCATTTATGATTATCATCACGGGTGCTTACAACGTACACGGTGCAGAAGGCTTCCTAGTTCAGAACGTAGCAGCGGATATTGCAGCGAACGGCCCAGTCTTCACTCAAATGGCAATTGAAAGTGCATTACCGGGTATTGGTAAACCGTTCATTGCGATTGCATTGTTCTTCTTTGCTTTCACAACCATTCTTGCGTACTACTACATCGCGGAAACCAATGTGGCCTACATCCGTCGCCACATCAAAGTTAACGGCTTGATGTTCGTACTGAAATTGGCACTTATTGCAGTTGTGTTCTACGGTACAGTTAAGACTGCAAACCTTGCATGGGCAATGGGTGACGTGGGTGTTGGCCTGATGGCATGGCTAAACATTATTGGTATTCTGATTATCTTCTTCATGGCGAAGCCAGCACTTAAGGCACTAAATGATTACGAAGAGCAGCAGAAACAAGGTGTGAAAGAGTACACGTTCAACCCTGTAAAACTGGGCATCAAAGGTGCAGATTACTGGGAAGATAAATACCGTCGTAAGACAGGCAAAGAGCCTACAGCAGTAGAAGAAGAGTCCAAACCTGTTGAACAACCTTCAACCTAGTGTGGATATCTAAGATAAAAAAGCAGTGGTAAAAAAAGGGGTTAGCCAATGGCTAACCCCTTTCATCTTATGTTCCCAAATATATTTCTAACACGGCAATTAGCCATGCAAGCAATACTCTTTACGCTGCAACAGCTTCCGTTGCCGCTGATGTTTTTTTTCTCACCTATCGGCAGAATCGTGCGGCCATATTCGTTGTTCAGTACTTGAGCCATCGCGAAGTAGATTGCACTGGCGCCACAGAAAATGCCTTCAAAACCTGCAATTGTGCCAATCAGCTCACTCCCCGTGAAATCACGTGCGGCAAGTAAGAAAAATAGAATAGTTAACGAGCCGAAAACCACTTGCTTCGCTGTTGGGTAGCAAAGCGAGCCAATAAACATGAAACCCGTGAAGATGCCCCACAAAGCTAAGTACCAACCCATGAAGTGTGCTGGGCTTGCCGGTAACCCCATGTAAGGCATAACGATCAAGCCAACCAGTGTGAGCCAAAACAAGCCATAAGAAGTAAATGCGGTAGTCCCAAACGTATCACCACGTTTAAAACACATCATGCCGACAATCACTTGGCTCAGACCACCATAGAAAATACCCATTGCCAAAATCATTGAATCAATTGGGAAGAAGCCTGCGTTATGAATGTTTAGCAGGATGGTCGTCATACCGAAACCCATCAGACCAAGTGGAGCTGGGTTAGCCAGTTTTGTTGACATTTCGCACACCTTTCAAAAAAATTAATAAAATTTACGCGCGAAGTTTAGTTCCGTTCGATAAAAAAAGATAGATCTGGAATGTGCAATCTAAGATTCCGAAAACCGTTCTATAAACTTAGACACAACGACAGGTTGCGCCATCAATAAAACAATCAGCGGTTTGAGGCCACTGTTCATTGCTCCTCTCAGTCGCCGCAAATAAAAAGCTCCTGCTTGTTGCAGGAGCTTAGTTTACTGAGTCATGAACCTTTTACATTACTGGCAAGAGATTTCATCCCAGAACCAATTCGACTGGGTTGGCGTGTCCCAAATGCCTGGGCCATTTTTAGCGACAAAACATTTACCCTCATGAGTAACTTTATCGCCGTTGGCAACCTGAGTTACACCAGCTTGCCACTGAATAAAGGTATCAGGCACTGGCGTTGGATCAGGGTTCGGGGTTGGATCTGGCGTAGGATCCGTTGGCGTCCCGGAAACTAATTCCCATGGCCCACCAGCACTCGGATTATCACCCTGAGTCCACCATTTCGCTTTATACGTCGCCCCTTCATGGCTGACTTCATCCCCCGTGCCGTAGACCTTAGTGACACTCCAAATCTTTCCTGTGCCAGGATCAGGGTCAACTGGGTCTAGCTGGTCAACAACACGCACTTCAGGCCAACTCGCGTGAGAGCCGTACAAATTAGTCACACATTTTTCGTAGTCGCCCGGTACCAGCGCAGAGTAAGCGGTCTGGAATCCAACTAATTCACACTCAAATGAATAACCACCTGGGCGATCGGCATAGTACTTCCAATTGCCATCCCAGTTGGTGTACAACACATCCTTTGCACCATTTAGGTTGAGGCTACCGTATGGGGTTTGTTGCCAACAGGTGTTCTTTTCATTGGCTTCAATTGGAATCTGATAATAAGACGACAGCCCTTGCCAATATCTTATTCGGTTAACGGGCTGACCTTTGTTTTTATTCTGCTCACCACATTCAATGCCCCCATTGATGATGTTAATCGTGGTGCCAAAGCCATAACCAATCCCCGCTTCAATTTCACGTTGAGAAGGCGACCACGTTTTATCAATCACATGCAACATCGCTGGTTTCGGTGCTTGTGGCGTTAAAAAGAACCAGATCGCAGACGCCAAGTTCAACCAAGAGTCAGCAACTAAGCCTGGGTTATTGAGCAAGACGGACGCATCACCATCAAACATTGCTTCGGAAAACGCGCCGTAATTAAAGTGGTAAGAAAGCTGCTTAGCACCACGTCCAAAATAACCCTGTCCTGCCGCACACGGCCATTTTTTGTTTTGCCAATCGTTCTGGCCACAACCAGTGGTATAGCCTTCCTGACCTTCTGACCAGCCCATTTCGCGTACATGCACTAACGCCTGTTGCCACTCTTCAAGGCCTAAGGGGTTATCCGACACATTATCTTTGGCAATATGCCCGCCTGTTTCCTGCGCGAAGTGGGCAAATGCCGTCACGATCGAGCGTTTACAGATCGCATCAGAATCTCGTCCATCAGTATACTCAGCACAAAACGCAGGGAACTTACCAATTGCTCGTAGGAAGCGAGTATAAGTGTACTCAGGCGCAGCCATATTGGTCAGAAAATCCCACTCCGCCTGAGGAAACACACGTTCAGCACGCTTAACGTTATCTGGATTAGTGGCAAGGTTAGGCTCAATAGCCTCAACAACGCTGTTCGGTGCAGTGGTCAGTGCCTGAGACCATATCTGGTACATAGGGTTGGACGTTTGTGCGTGTTCTGCCGCCTGAATGTCAGCGCGGGCAACCACATAACCATTCGGATTCTGCGGGTCAGGTTGAATATTGCTCATCGCCCAACTGGACGATATGGCGGCCAAAGATACGACGGGGGCCAAGTAACTTACTTTCTTCATCTCACTTTTCCTTGTTTTATAAAACTGAAAAGAGATTAGAAAAAGTCAGATTAAGAATCACGGTGAATAGACACGGCTGATGTGAAGTTGCGAGTCACTTTGGAGTTACAACGAAATAAGAAACGGTCAAAGCCAGTAAAATGTCTTTTGGATTCAAAAACACTCAATATTTCACTGACGTAGAATTCAATAACCCTGTCATCATCGGCGAACAATAAGAATTTTTCGGAACGAAAGACTGTACGATACTCAAACCATTAAAAAGCCAGCCCGAAGGCTGGCTTTTAGCGTTTTGCATCAACGAACAGGATTATTCCCACTCAATCGTCGCAGGTGGTTTACCTGAAATGTCGTAAACCACACGCGATATGCCGTCAACTTCGTTGATAATACGGTTAGATACCTTACCAAGGAAATCGTATGGTAGGTGGGCCCAATGTGCCGTCATGAAGTCGATCGTTTCAACGGCGCGTAGAGAAACCACCCAGTCGTATTTACGTCCATCGCCCATTACACCAACAGAGCGTACAGGTAGGAATACCGTGAACGCTTGCGATACTTTGTTGTAAAGATCCGCGGCATGTAGCTCTTCAATGAAGATAGCATCTGCACGACGTAGTAAGTCACAGTACTCTTTCTTGATTTCGCCAAGAACACGAACCCCGAGACCAGGACCTGGGAATGGATGGCGGTAAAGCATGTTGTAAGGCAGACCTAACTCTAGGCCAATCTTACGTACTTCATCTTTGAACAGCTCACGTAGTGGCTCAACAAGCCCCATCTCCATATCGTCTGGCAGGCCGCCAACGTTATGGTGGGATTTGATTACATGTGCTTTACCCGTCTTTGAGGCCGCTGATTCTATCACGTCTGGGTAGATAGTCCCCTGAGCAAGCCACTTCGCATTTTTCAGCTTCTTAGATTCTTCATCGAATACGTCGACAAATACGTGACCAATAGTCTTACGCTTCTCTTCTGGATCCGACTTACCTTCAAGAGCTGTCAGGAAACGCTCTTCTGCGTCAACTTTGATGATGTTCAGACCGAATTGATCGCCAAACATATCCATCACTTGCTGGCCTTCATTTAGACGAAGCAGACCGTTATCAACGAATACACAAGTTAGTTTGTCACCGATTGCACGGTGAACCAGCATCGCAACGACAGATGAATCCACGCCGCCCGACAGGCCTAGGATGACTTCGTCGTCACCTACTTGCTCTTTGATACGAGCAACAGCATCTTCAATGATCGACTCAGAAGTCCAAAGCCCTTCACAACCACATACGCCAAGAACAAAGTTCTCAAGCATTTGCTTGCCTTGCTTAGTGTGCGTTACTTCAGGGTGGAACTGAACACCGTAGTATTTCTTCTCTTCATTGGCCATTGCCGCATAAGGACAAGTGTCTGTCTCACCGACTTTTACGAAGTCCGCTGGAATTTCTACCACTTTGTCACCGTGGCTCATCCACACGTCTTGAGTTGCTTCAAGATCTTTAAACAGTGCCGATTCACCAGAAACTTTGACTTGTGCGTAGCCGAATTCACGCTCGGTTGAACCAGCAACTTTACCCCCAAGCTGCTCAGCCATAGTTTGCATGCCGTAACATACACCTAGTACTGGCACACCAGAGTCAAATACGTATTGAGGCGCGCGTGGAGAGTTGTCTTCCGTTACGCTTTCTGGACCACCAGATAGGATGATACCGTCTGGATTGAATTCACGAATATCCGCTTCTTCTACATCCCAGCTCCACAGTTCACAGTACACACCGATTTCACGTACACGGCGCGCGACTAGCTGAGTGTACTGAGAACCGAAGTCCAAGATCAGAATACGTTGGTCATGAATATTTTTAGTCATTTTGAGCAGTCTTATAAGCTAGGTTATTAAAACGGAGGCGAGTGTACTCGCCTCCTATTAATGCTTCAAGGAAAAAGCAAACGTTTCCGTCAGGTTTATACTAATCAAATTAGGATTAGCCTAGACGGTAGTTTGGTGCTTCCTTGGTAATTTGAACGTCGTGTACATGAGACTCTTTCATGCCAGCGCCTGAAATACGTACGAATTCAGCTTTAGTACGCATATCTTCAACCGTTGCACTGCCTGTAAGGCCCATGCTTGAACGTAGACCACCCATCTGTTGGTGAACGATCTCTTTTAGGCGGCCTTTGTATGCGATTCGACCTTCGATACCTTCTGGCACTAGCTTGTCTGCTGCGTTATCTGACTGGAAGTAACGGTCAGAAGAGCCTTGAGACATCGCGCCTAGTGAACCCATACCACGGTATGCTTTGTATGAACGACCGTTATATAGAATCACTTCACCCGGAGCTTCTTCAGTACCCGCAAACATTGAACCAACCATCACACATGATGCGCCAGCAACGATAGCTTTACAGATATCACCGGAGAAACGGATACCGCCATCTGCAATAACTGGGATGCCGTATTCATTGGCAACTTCTGCCGCATCTGCAATAGCGGTAACTTGAGGTACACCAACACCAGTAACGATACGAGTGGTACAGATAGAACCAGGGCCAATACCCACTTTGACTGCGCTTACGCCAGCTTCGATCAGCGCTCTAGCGCCTGCACCTGTTGCTACGTTACCGCCAATGATGTCTAGATCTGGGTATGCCGCGCGAGTTTCGCGAATACGGTTTAGGACACCTTCAGAGTGACCGTGTGAAGAGTCGATAAGCAATACGTCAACGCCAGCTTCAACGAGTGCCTTAACACGCTCTTCGTTACCTGCACCGGCACCAACGGCTGCACCTACACGTAGGCGACCTTGCTCGTCTTTACATGCGTTTGGTTTACGCTCTGCTTTATGGAAGTCTTTCGCGGTGATCATACCGGTTAGTTGGAACTCATCATTCACAACCAGTACTTTCTCTACGCGCGCTTCGTGCATTTTCTCTTGAACTTCTTCGCGAGTCGCACCTTCTTTAACAGCCGCCAGACGCTCTTTAGGTGTCATCACAACTTCTACTTTCTTAGAAAGATCGGTTACGAAACGAACGTCACGACCAGTGATGATACCAACAAGTTCATTGTTTTCAGTAACTACAGGGAAACCTGCAAAACCATGCTTTTCAGTAAGAGCAACCACATCAGCAATTGATGCATCAGGGCTAACTGTCACAGGGTGAGAAACCACACCTGCTTCGTAAATCTTAACCTGATGAACCATTTCTGCTTGCTGCTCAATCGACATGTTCTTGTGGATAAAGCCAATGCCACCCTCTTGCGCTAGTGCAATTGCTAGGCGCGCTTCAGTCACGGTGTCCATAGACGCCGAAATCATTGGGATGTTTAGGGTGATGTTCTTAGTTAGCTGAGTGCGAAGATCAGCTGTATTTGGGAGAACAGTGGAGTGTGCTGGCACAAGTAGTACGTCATCGAATGTCAGCGCTTCTTTGGCAATTCTTAGCATTTGCAATATCTCACAATTAGAGGAGTAAAAAGAACAATCCAATCTCATCGTTTCGCATAATGAGGGCAGTAAGCGGAGATGCTTGGCTGCATTTGGATTAGATATTGCGGACGGATTATACGGCTAACGCAATCGCTTGACCACAAGTTTTTTGATTTTTTTCTTGCAATTACCCCCTTGCTATGTATTATATTGCCGCTAATTTCCATACCCACGTCCACGGGATTAGCTGTGTCTTCTCTGACTAATCAAAACATCTTCACCGTTTCTCGTCTTAATGCTGAAGTCCGTCTGTTACTAGAAAATGAAATGGGCATTGTTTGGTTAGTGGGAGAAATCTCTAATTTCTCTGCGCCTGTTTCTGGGCACTGGTACCTCACTCTAAAAGACTCTCGCGCTCAAGTTAAATGTGCCATGTTCCGTGGTAACAATCGTCGCGTTACTTTCAAACCGCAAAACGGCAATCAAGTCTTAGTCAAAGCACGTTTATCTCTTTATGAGCCTCGCGGTGACTATCAGTTGATCATTGAAAGTATGCAGCCCGAAGGTGATGGCAGACTTCAACAGCAATTTGAAGAGCTGAAGATGAAACTGGCGGGGGAAGGACTGTTTGCCCAAACCAACAAAAAGTCATTGCCAGAGTATCCCAAACGCGTTGGTGTAGTCACCTCTAAAACAGGCGCAGCCCTATTCGATATTCTTGATGTCCTTAAGAGACGTGATCCTTCGTTACCTGTTGTGGTTTATCCAACATTGGTTCAAGGAGAGGACGCCGCTATTCAGATCGCACAAGCGATAGGTTGCGCGAATAGTCGCAACGAATGTGACGTTTTGATAGTTGGCCGTGGTGGCGGTTCTTTGGAAGATCTTTGGTGCTTCAACAGCGAAATTGTCGCACGCACGATTGCAGCCAGTCAGATACCTATAATCAGTGCTGTTGGACATGAAATTGATGTGACTATCGCCGACTTTGTTGCCGATATGCGCGCACCGACTCCATCGGCTGCAGCGGAATTAGTCAGCCGAGATAATAGCCATAAAGCTCAGGCATTCAATACCCGTCAACACAGACTGCAGAGCTCAATTCGTCATTATCTCACCAAACATAAGCAGGCTACTTCAACGTTACTGCATAGACTTGAGCGCCACCACCCTACTCATCAGCTACAGCGACAAAGCCAACAACTTGATGAACTGTCACTTCGTCTCGAGCGTTCGATAGAACGCTATTTTTCAGTACATCATCAAAAAATTGAACGTCAACAACACAAGCTACAGCTTCACTCTCCACTCACACGCTTGAGCGAGCAGAAATTGGCATTGCAGCGATTAGAACAGACATTAATGGACGCGATGAGCAGAAAACTACTTAACTCTCGCCACCAACTCGCGCTTGCTGTCGAGAAACTCGATACTGTTAGCCCACTTGCGACGTTAAAACGTGGCTACTCCATTACTCAGGATACCTCTGGTAAGGTTCTGACTAACGTAGGCGAGACAAAAACAGGTGATACTCTGGTCACCCGTTTATCTGATGGCGAGATACGCTCTACCGTCGTTTAAGCCTGTTTAATGAACTGGAAGGCAACTCTGGACTTCGACTTAAGTTCGTTACAAGTGTGACAAAAATAGCTGGCGGAACCACAAGCCTGTAGTTTTTCCAGCTTGCATTCACACTCAGGGCAGTAACCAACCTTGATGTAATCACTCGCACATTCATTACAGTGGTAGTGACCTTGCCACTCAAGCTCTTTTTGACATACTGGACACGGGCTCATAGTAAACTCTCTCAGTCGATGTTTCTGCTGATAGCTTATATTCTGTGGGAATCCTGGCACTATGATCTAGGTCATTCTCCATGATGGTGCTTAACCTGATACATCTGCTTGTCCGCTTGTTTAATCAAACACTCGATAGAATCTAGTCGTTCAATCTTCACAATCGACAGTCCAACACTCACATTGACTTCAATTGTATGCAGAGGAGTAAGCTCCGCCAAACTTTCTCTTAGTTCGGTATACAGAGCCCGAAGAGATTCTTCATTATCTGAAAACGCAAACGCGACAAATTCATCGCCACCATAGCGCCCACTCATACCTGACTGTGAAAAACAGTGTTTGAAGGTGTGACCCACTGCTGTTAACACGACATCCCCTGCTTCATGCCCATACTTGTCATTGATCTGCTTGAACTTATCAATATCAGCAAAAAAACATGCCATATACGTCAAGTTAGTGTTCAGACAATCTGATGCACGTTGCAACAAAGCACGTCGATTCAAGCAGCCCGTTAAACAATCGTAACTCGCGTGATAATGCAGTTGATGTTCAAGTTGATATTTTTCCCATGCTACCGCATAGAGAGAAGCCAACATTTCGAGTACTTCTAGCTCCTCTTCGCTTGGCTTAGAGGGTTGCGAGCTGTATATCGCAAATGTCCCCATCACAGTCTGATCATTGGCTAATATAGGTACAGACCAACAAGCACGGAAATCAGCCTTTTTTGTTATAGAGAGGAAAGGCGCCCAGTTCGGATGAACATTGATGTCATTCACCACAACGGTTCGTTTAAGATAAGCCGCTGCGCCACAAGACCCCACCCCTGCGCCAATTTCAATACCTTCTATCGCCTGATTATAGAAATCAGGTAAACTGGGCGCATATTCTAAATATAATCGTTGTGTCGATTCATCCAGACGTAAGATAGAAGCACGACGTTCACCAAACCAATGCTCGGACAGATCAACCACTCGACGATTGAGTTCTGCTTTCCCCATACCCAATGCAAGCTTGGCGAGCAATTTATTGACTTCTCTATGAGCGTGCAGAAGTCGGTGATAACTCATAAGGCTGACTCATTATTAATAATTAATTAATAACAGGACAAGGTAACATATCAGGCGATTTTATAATCAGACCCAAACCACACTACCATAGCAAATAATTGATTATCGAGTTTACATCCATACTATGGGCTAAAGATCTTAATGAGATCATCGGCTAAATCCATTTTGATCAGCGATCACCCCTTAAAAGAATATTTATATCACCACACACCGAAAGCATAAGTTACATGTGCTGTATTTGAATTTAATTTAGAATAAAAATTTAAATAAAAAATCAAAAACGACAAAAACAGAACTTAATAAAAGGATCTTATTAAAACTACGCCTTAATTACATCGGTGCGCATTTGGATGTTTTGAGCATCAATCTGATGAAAACAAGTGATAATTGCTCTGTATTCACTAAGGTTTTTAGCATGAGTACCACCACATGGTATTTCAGCTATCTCTCCTTCACCAAGATCACATCGCCAATAACGTGAGTCTGTTAACGCATCGCCACAGCATTTTATCTCGATATCAGCTGCGACAGTTAACCATTGTGCTATCTGCTCATTAACCCAGGATTGTATCTTTTCTAAATCAGCCAGCATGTCAGCACTGTTTAACCCTCTCTTACGCAGTGTTTTTCCCAGCCGATATGTATCGATACACTTATCTTCACTCACCAAGCTTGTCTCTTGGGCATAGCTGTTAAAGTCGTCGTACCCGTGTGGATCTTTACGATCTGCCTCTTTACGCCAGTAACCGTTTTCCACTAACACTTTGTTAAGCGCTAAATAGGCGATATGCCCTGCACTATGTCCTCGACTCAGCGCTTGCTGATACGGTTTGTCTACTACTAGTGTGACCTCCTGCCGGACCTCAAAGTCTGTGAGCGATTTTTCTAGACAATGAACGACAATAAATGCCCATCCCTCTTCATCACGTTTGACTGGGATTGCACTACCAACGTAGAGTTCATTGCTGTTGAGTTCGACGGCTCCAACCACACAATCAACCACCACGTGACCATCAATGGTGCCTTTGTCCGCGGGATGATCAGGCCAGATATGGCTGACAGGATGAAATGGGGTCATTTCGGTGATGAGATAAAGGTAATCTTGTCCCAATTCAATACGTTGAATCTGAGAAGTAAGCTGCCACATATCGTGACAAAAGCGTGTAATTGTAGGGGTAACAGACATCTCACTATCCTAGATAAAAAAAAGCGCCCTTATTTAAAGGCGCTTTTCGTTGCTCTGCATTATTTTTTTCGATTTTTCATCATGCTCATTAGGCGTTTACGTTTACGCTCTTGAGACAGGGTCATCTTATTCGATTTACCCTCAAATGGGTTGTCGCTGTTTTGGAACTGGATACGAATCGGCGTCCCCATGATTTCCAATGACTTACGGTAGTAGTTCATCAGATAGCGTTTGTACGAATCTGGTAGTTCATTTACTTGGTTACCGTGAATCACCACGATTGGTGGATTATAACCACCTGCGTGTGCATATTTCAGCTTCACGCGACGGCCACGAACCAATGGTGGCTGGTGATCTTCGGTCGCCATCTTCATTATCCGAGTCAGAACCGAAGTACCCACGCGAGTAGTCGCTGACTTATACGCTTCCTGAACAGACTCGAACAAGTGGCCAACACCAGTACCGTGAAGCGCAGAAATAAAGTGAATTCGAGCAAAATCAACGAAGCCAAGGCGACGATCTAACTCTTTCTTCACATGCTCCTTCACATCCATATCCAGACCATCCCACTTGTTTACTGCAAGTACAATTGAGCGACCTGCATTAAGCGCAAAACCAAGCAGGCTTAGATCTTGGTCTGAGATGTTCTCACGAGCATCGATAACCAACAAAACAACGTTAGCGTCTTCCACTGCCTTCAACGTTTTAACTACAGAGAACTTTTCAACCGTTTCGTTGATACGCTTACGACGACGTACACCCGCAGTATCGATAAGAACGTATTCACGACCATCACGCTCCATAGGAATGTAGATAGAGTCACGAGTCGTGCCTGGCATATCGTAAACCACCACGCGCTCTTCACCGAGAATACGGTTAGTCAGGGTAGATTTACCTACGTTAGGGCGACCAATAATCGCCAATTTGATCGGCTGATCTTGTAGACGTTTGAACTCTTCTTCCGCTTCTTCTTCGGTGTAGTCTAGTTTCTCTTCTTCTTCATCTACGAATTCAGCTAAGTCTTCGATTTCACCTTGTGCTTCTTGCGCCATTTTTTCAGCAAATGGATTCAGAGCTCGATCGATTAGTGCACCAACACCACGGCCATGAGCAGCAGCAATCTGGTACATGTTTTCAACACCTAACTGCCAGAAGTCAGCAGATGCTGCATCAGCATCAATACCATCAACCTTGTTCACAACAAGCATCGAAGGTTTTTCAATCTTGCGCAGGTGGTTAGAAATTGCAATATCAGCAGGGGTCAGGCCAGCACGACCATCGACCATAAACAGCACAACATCAGCTTCGTCAATCGCCGCTAATGACTGCTCAGCCATTTTGGTTTCAACACCTTCTTCCGTGCCATCAATACCACCAGTATCAATCACTATAAATTCATGCTCACCAAGCTTCGCTTGGCCATATTTACGGTCACGAGTTAAGCCAGGGAAATCCGCAACCAATGCGTCGCGAGTACGAGTCAATCGGTTAAACAACGTTGATTTACCAACGTTTGGACGCCCTACTAGAGCAACAACAGGTACCATAACAACCTCTACAATATTCTTTTCTTTATGTAGTTATAGGTAACAACTCAGCAGAGTCCACACTTTGAGCGCTTTACCTATAACCACATTAACTATGGGTATCTAAAACAAACAAACGGCTCCCAACTGTTACCAGCTAGGAGCCGAATGTGAATTATATCACACGATTACTTACTAATCGTCAGTTTCTTTACATCGCCATTACGAGTCACCGTGATATAACCATCTGGGACCACAATTGGCGAGACAGCAAATCCACTGCTATTCACTTGCTGCTGGGCAACAAACTCACCAGTATCTCGATCTAGCCAATGTAAGTAACCTTCGCCATCACCGACAACGAGATATCCATCAATCAGTACAGGGGCAGTTAGGAGACGATGTTCAAGCAACTCATTGCTCCAAAGTTCCGTGCCACTGCGTGCATCAACAGCAACTAGATAATCTTTGTCTGTCACCATATATAAACGACTACCGTCACTCGCAAGATCTGTGGACGAAGAGTATTTACGCTTCCAGACAGAGTTACCAGAGCGCAGATCAATAGCGGTTAGCTGACCATTGTAACCCACAATATACAGCGTGCTACCAAGAACAAGTGGAGAAGCATCCACATCAACTAAGCGATCAATTTCAGTAGCACCTTGCGGTGTACCGATTGGCTGTTGCCAAATCAACTGGCCACGTTCTGCAATCGCAGCCGCTAAACGACCGCTTGCTGTTCCCCAGAACACACCACCAGAAACCGTCACGGGAGCACTGTTACCTCGCAAAGTAAGGCTCGGTACTTCGGTACTAATCGTCCATTTGGTGTCACCTGTTGCCTGATCCAGAGCAATCAACATACCAGTGGCCGTGTGAACAATGACTAAGTTACTTTCCGTTGCAGGTGACGCTAACACTTCACCATCAACATCAACACGCCAGTTCACTTCACCATTTTCTTCGTTCAGCGCAATGACCTGACCATTTTCACTACCAATAAAAATTTGGTTGTAACCCGCCGCAATGCCACCAGATAGTCGAGCTGGAACATTCTGCTCGAGGTTTTGTTGCCACAAAGTGCTGCCATTTTCAGGATTCAGTGCTTTTACAATACCGTCACGGCTTGCAACAAAGACTTTTTTATAAGCGTATTCTGGAGACAGTTTAGAGAAATAATTGGCTACACCATCTCCGACACTTACCACCCATTCGCTTTTCGGGGTGAATTCGCTGTTAACCTGTGGCACGGGCGCCATCACGATGGTGTCTTCTTCACTGGCACAACCCGCTAACAGGCCCAGTATCGCAGCAGTAGTGAGTGCTTTTTTCAGCATTTTATTCATGCACAGCACCATTACTTAGCCAGATCATCCAGTTTCATTTGTAACGTTTGGCTGCCATCATCTGCTTGTTGCGCTTCAGTATATGCAGCATAAGCCCCTTCTGTATCGCCTTTACGCTGAAGAATATCACCTTTAAGCTCAGCTACTCGGCCAACCCAGCCTTCATCAGTGATGGCTAACAAGTCAGAAATCGCCGCATCAAATTGACCTTGCTCCGCTTTCAAGCGCGCTAGGCGGAAAGAAATAACTGAAGTTAGAGCTTGATCATCCGTCGCTGTTTTTGCCCACTCTAGTTGTGCAAGTGCTTCATCTAAGTTCCCCGCTTCAACCTGAACCTTCGCCAATTGTAATGCCGCCAATACCGCATACTGAGTCTCTTTATTAGCATCAATGAAGCTTTGAAGAGCACCTTCACCCTCAGTACCTTTGGCCGCCAATTCCTGAACCGCTTGGGTGTAACTTTCAGATGCAGCTTCTTGCGCCTTGGTCATCGTATCTTGATAATAGCGCCAACCAAATAGACCACCTAAGCCGATAACCGCACCAAAGATCACGGCTTTACCGTTCTCTTTCCACCAATCTTTGATCGCTTCTACTTGTTGTTCTTCAGTATCGTAGAGTTCCACTTCCTGTCCTCTTAAATCTAAAAAGTGGTGACTATAATCACCACTTCAAATTTGAATGCGTTTAAACCAACTCTGCCAGCTTAGCTGCGACGTCTGCTTGGCCGTAAGTTTCTTGAGTGCCGCCAATCAGGTCTTTCAGTACCACAGTGTTATCTGCCACTTCGTTCTCACCAAGAACCAGTGCCACTGCTGCACCAACCTTGTCAGCACGCTTAAATTGTTTCTTAAAGTTACCACCACCAAAGTGGTTCATAACACGTAATCCAGTGACTTGTTCACGTAGTGATTCGGCTAGCTTCATACCCGCGAGCATTGTACCTTCACCTGCCGTTACCACGTAAACATCAACGCTACGACGAACTTCTGTGAGCTCTAACGTTTCTAGCATGAGAACCAAACGCTCCAGGCCCATTGCAAAGCCAACTGCAGGTGTTGCTTTACCGCCTAACTGTTCGACTAGACCATCGTAACGACCACCACCACATACGGTACCCTGCGCACCCAAGCTTTCTGTAATCCACTCAAATACCGTACGATTGTAGTAATCAAGACCGCGAACCAGACGCTCGTTAACTGTGTATTCGATACCTGCCGCGTCAAGAAGTTCACAAAGACCTGCAAAATGTTGTTTTGACTCTTCGCCAAGGTAATCAGATAAACGTGGTGCATCACCTAGAATCGCTTGTACATCTGGGTTCTTAGTATCCAGTACACGCAGCGGGTTAGTGTGCATACGACGTTTACAATCGTCATCCAGAATATCAATGTGCTGCTCTAGGAAGGCAATCAGTGCAGTGCGGTAGTTCGCGCGATCTTCTAGTGAACCAATTGAGTTCAGCTCTAGACGAACGTGCTTATCAATACCAAGCTCACGCCATAGACGAGCCGTCATCATGATAAGTTCTGCATCAACATCTGGGCCGTCTAGACCAAATACCTCCACACCACATTGGTGGAATTGACGATAGCGGCCTTTCTGTGGACGCTCGTGACGGAACATTGGACCCATGTACCATAGGCGCTGCTCATCACGATTGATCAGGCTGTTTTCAATACAAGAACGTACACAGCCAGCCGTGCCTTCTGGGCGAAGGGTTAAGCTGTCGCCGTTACGGTCTTCAAATGTGTACATCTCTTTTTCAACCACGTCGGTCACTTCACCGATAGCGCGACTGAATAGATGAGTCATCTCAACGATTGGCATGCGCACTTCGTTGTAACCGTAGGCGCTGATTACGTTCTTCACTGTGTTCTCAAGTTTCTGCCACAGTGGTGATTGAGTTGGAAGGCAGTCGTTCATGCCTCGAATTGCTTGGATTTTCTTTGCCACAGTTATCTACCGTAAAAAATAGTTACCGTAATTTGGGTTACGTTGAGATTAATCTTGTACTTTGACGTCGATGCGGTTTGCTTCGTCTAATGTTGAAGCTTTTGCACGAATTTTAGCTTCTAGCTGGTCAACAAGGTCGTTATTGTCAAAACGCTCTTTCTGACGTTTACCGTCTTCGTAGAATGCGCTCTTCTTGTTACTTCCCGCCAAGCCTAAATGAGACACTTCTGCTTCACCCGGACCATTGACTACACAGCCGATAATGGATACATCCATCGGCGTAATCACATCTTCTAAACGCTGCTCCAGTGCATTCACTGTACCAATCACATCAAATTCTTGGCGCGAACAGCTTGGGCAAGCAATAAAGTTAATACCGCGAGAGCGAATACGTAGCGATTTTAGAATATCGAAACCGACTTTTATCTCTTCTACTGGGTCCGCCGCAAGAGAGATACGCAGAGTATCGCCAATCCCTTCTGCCAGCAGCATCCCAAGGCCAACTGAAGATTTCACCGCGCCAGCACGTGCGCCGCCTGCTTCAGTAATACCTAAGTGAAGCGGCTGATCGATCTTCTTCGCTAGTAAACGATAGGAATCGACAGCAAGGAAAACATCTGAGGCTTTCACACTGACTTTAAACTGGTCGAAGTTAAGACGATCAAGAATATCGACATGACGCATCGCAGACTCTACCAACGCCTCTGGAGTTGGTTCGCCGTACTTCATCTGAATGTCTTTTTCTAGCGAGCCACCATTCACACCGATACGAATCGGAATGTTTTTGTCGCGCGCGCAGTCAACTACTGAGCGGATACGGTCTTCGTTACCGATATTGCCCGGGTTGATACGTAAACAGTCTACGCCGTACTCCGCTACTTTTAGCGCGATACGGTAGTCAAAATGAATATCCGCCACGAGTGGGATATTCACTTGCTGTTTAATTTGCTTGAACGCTTCCGCAGCATCCATCGTTGGCACAGATACGCGAACGATATCAGCACCGACATTTTCCAGTGATTTAATTTGAGCAACAGTCGCTTCAACGTCTGTTGTTCTAGTGTTAGTCATCGACTGCACAGCAATCGGTGCACCGTCACCAATAGGTACGTCGCCCACATAGATACGAGTCGATGGGCGACGTTTGATAGGAGATTCGTATTGCATAGTAATTTTTTAAGGTAAGTTGAATCTTGCTACTTTGCCTGAAGTATACCCAGAAAGGTCGACAGGTTCACTCGCTAATGTCATTGAAACGTTTTCAGGAGCACCCAAAATCACTTTATAAGGCCTTTCACCGCTCACTTGTAAATCTTGACCGGCTTTCTTAATACCTGTCGCTAGCGTTTTACCTGTTGCATCTTTTACCTGAATCCAGCAGTCATCAATGAATGACATTTCAAGCAAATTAGCCACGATGACAGGTGGAGAAGTCTCAACAAGGTTATTCTCTTGTTGATTCGGCTCCACAGCGGCAACCGGGTCAGCAGCTTCTCTGCTCACTGTTTCGGCTTTCACTGGCTCATTCACCTGCTGCACTGTTTCAATTGACGGTTCAACAACTTCTGAGTCAGGCTCTGACACCCCGACTTGTACTGGAGTTGTTACCTCTTCAAGCGGTTGTTCAACAACTGGCTTTGTCTCTACCGAATCATTAATTAGACTTGGCTCAACCGCTGTAAAATCCAACTCACTATTTTCAGCCAGTTCTTGCTCTATCTTCTTTTCTTGTTCAGTCACAGCGGTCAGTTCAACAACACTGTTCTCTTGATTTTGCCACCACCAAACAGAAGAGATACCTACGATAATGGCAAAAATACCCCATGTGAGGGTCATAATGCGGCTATCATGCTTTTCTTTGTTGGTCTTTTGAGAAAAGCTTTGCATCTCATGCTCTTCATACTGTGCCTCACCGCAATCGTCTAGCGCGCATAACACCACAGATTCTTTGATACCAACAACGCGAGCATAAGAACGCAGATAACCACGAGTGAAGGTCGCCACCTGCTCACTCTCAAACTGATTGGATTCGATGTTTTCGATAATAGAGCGACGAAGACGTAATCGATCAGCCACTTGCTGCTGTGTAAGCCCAAGCTCTTCTCGTTTTTGTTTTAAAAGCGTACCCGCTTCGATTCTTTCGATATTGTTATCTTCTTCAACCGGTGTCTTTGTTTGCTGTTCAGCACTCATTTTTATACTGTCTCTTTTAAAGGGATACCAAACCAATCGCACATTTGTTGTTTTTCGTTAGTGGTGCTGGTTTTGTTCAGAATCCAAAATCCTTGAGGATGATACCTCACCATATTATGCAAAAGTGCTTCGCTCAAATCTAAGAGGCATTAACCCTAAAGCACTAAAGTTTAATTCTAATAGATATCAGAGATGAAACAACATAGAAAAGGCGCATAAATTACAAGCAGCTCAAGGTTTTTCCTGATTTTGACATTATTTAGCAATACCAATTTACAAAAAAGCCAGAGCAGAGCTCTGGCTTTTTTGTCAAAACACTCGATTAGACTGCTTTAACGTCAATGGTTTCACCTTTTGCCGCTCGAAGCATTGCAGTCCGTTTAGTACGATCGATAACATCCCCAACCAACTGACCACACGCAGCATCAATATCGTCACCTCGCGTCTTGCGCACAGTGACAGTATGGTCGTACTGCATCAACGTTTTCTGGAAACGGTCAATGCGTGAGTTGCTTGGCTTTTTGTAAGGGGACCCTGGGTAAGGGTTAAACGGGATCAGGTTGATCTTACATGGTGTATCTTTCATCAGCTCCGCCAATTCACGTGCATGGTCCATATCATCGTTCACATGGTCCAGTAGCACGTATTCCACGGTCACTTTACCGCGGTTCGCATTGGAAGAAGCAATGTAACGACGTACTGATGCTAAGAAATCTTGAATATCCCAACGGTCGTTGATGGGCATAATTTCACTACGCAGCTTATCGTTTGGTGCGTGAAGAGAAATTGCCAGCGCGACATCAATTTGACCTGTCATTTGATCCAGACCCGATACCACACCAGAAGTCGATACTGTGACACGACGTTTAGATAAACCAAAACCTAAATCGTCCAGCATTAATTCCAATGCAGGGATCAGGTTTTTCATGTTTAGCAGTGGCTCACCCATACCCATCATCACAACGTTAGTGATAGGGCGACGGCCAGTCTCTTTTTCCAAACCGATTTCACGTGCTGCACGCCACACCTGACCAATAATCTCAGAGACTTTCAGGTTACGGTTAAAGCCCTGCTGAGCGGTGGAACAGAACTTACATTCCAATGCACAACCTACCTGAGACGACACACACAAAGTCGCACGATCATCTTCAGGAATATAAACCGTTTCTACGTCCTGATCGCCAACCTTCATCGCCCACTTAATTGTGCCGTCTGAAGAGTGTTGAGCTTCCGCCACCACAGGGGCTTTAATCTCACAGCGATGGATCAGCTTCTCACGCAGCTTCTTGTTAATGTTGGTCATTTTCTCGAAGTCATCGACACCAAAATGGTAGATCCACTTCATCACCTGCTCGGCACGAAATGCTTTCTCACCAAGCTCTTCAGCAAAAAACTTGCGCATTCCTTGGCGATCAAAGTCGAGTAGATTGATTTTTTCAGTGGTCATGTGGCCTCACGAAACGACGTAACATTAATTAAGGGCGCGAATTGTACAGCCTTTATTCAGCGACAACAAGAGTTCTAACACCCTGTATTTTTTAAGGCATTAATATCTCAATGATTAAATTTTATACAGAAACAATCAACCCGCCAAATCGGCGGGTTGCGGTTAACGGGAGACTTGTTTTATCTGCTCAACAATCGCTTTTAAACCATTGCCTCGCGATGGACTGAGATGAGCAATGAGACCCAATTTTTCAAAGTACTCATCAATATTGAATGCCTGAATTTCTGCGCTGGTTTTGCCATCATAAGCCGCCACAACGAGCGCAATAAGGCCTCGCACAATACGTGCGTCGGAGTCTGCGCAAAAATGCCACACACCATCAAGATTTTCACTCACTAGCCAAACCTGGCTTTCACAGCCTGAAACCGTGACTTGCTCAGACTTCAGCTCATCGGGCATCATAGGAAGTTTCTTTCCCCACTGAATGACCTGACGATAACGTTCTTCCCAGCCTTTAAAGCCTTGCATAGTCGTAACGATGTCTTCTGCTTGAATATCAGTGCCAAAAGGTGACTGTGGGAATGAGGGCATAATAATCTCCAAACGAACTATTTACGGTATTTCTGAATCAGCTTCTCGACAATTCGCGAAACTGCCACAAAGCCGAACGTTGCGGTGACAACCGTCGCCGCTCCAAATCCACTGGCACAGTCCATACGTTTTGGCCCTTCCGCTGTAGATTTAACACCGCACACACTGCCGTCTGGCTGAGGGTACTTTAGTTGTTCAGTTGAAAATACACACTCAATACCAAATTTACGCTGCGGATTCTTGGGGAAATTGTGGTGACGACGCAAAGTATCTTTGATTTTTTTCGCCAATGGGTCTTGAATGGTTTTCGTCAGGTCCGCAACTTGGATCTGGGTTGGGTCGACTTGCCCACCCGCACCGCCAGTAGTGATCACTTTAATCTTATTGCTACGACAATACGCCAGCAATGAAGCTTTCGCTTTCACGCTGTCGATCGCATCAAGCACGTAATCAAACTCTTTTGACAGATATTCTTGCTGGTTATCTGGCGTAATAAAGTCATCAATCAGGTTTACTTTACACTCCGGATTGATAAGCTTGACGCGTTCGGCCATCACTTCAATCTTACTCTGTCCCACCGTACCGCTCATGGCATGGATCTGACGGTTGATGTTGGTCACACAGACATCATCCATATCAATCAAGGTCAACTCACCGACCCCTGTACGGGCCAATGCTTCAACCGCCCAAGAGCCTACTCCACCAATACCGATCACACAAACGTGCGCGGCACGAAGGATCTCCACTTCGCTATTGCCATAAAGACGACGGGTGCCGCCGAAGCGTTGGTTGTAGTTGTCTGAAGCCGGAGTATCAAGTTCGCGCATGGTGCTGTTCTTCCGCCGAGTGATGGTACAAAAATAAAGAGTGCGATTTATACGCACTCTTTATAAAAAAGTCTAGATGAGAAAAGGCTATTGTAACTTCTCGGGAGGCAATGCCCAAGGAGCCTGAGTAGATGAGTTTTCCAGCCCCAGCTTCCAGACTCGACCAAAGTGCTTATAGTGCCCCGCCTCAGTGCCTGCTCTCGGCCCCATACCATGGTATAGATCGAGGTGATTCTGCTTCACCGCCCCCCAGTATCAAGAACAATCAGCAAGCGTAACTGATGCGCACCACTCCAACTGCCATCGGCATTGAGCAATGGCACTTCAGCAAGAATAGGCGTTCCCATAGGGAAAATTGAACGGTCACCCGCCACAGATGCCATTGGCAGTAATGGGATCCCAGCTGTACCTGTTACCGGAGCATCCGCTCTAGGCTCAAAGAACACATACGATGGATTCTGTTCAAGCAACTCACGAACAGTCGCTTCATCATTTGCCAACACCCATTCTTTGATGGCTTTCAGCGACATTTTTTCGCGCGGGACTTGGTCTCGTTCAATCAGCACCTTACCAATACTGACGTACGCTTTGTTGTTTTTCCCACCGTAGGCAAAATACTCCAGCGTGTCGTCATCTTCAAAATGTACAAAACCGCTGCCCTGCACTTCCATCAGAAACGGCTCGATCATATTCGCCGCATAACCTAATTCCAGCTCTTGCCCTTCTAAAGCGCCATCATAAATTTGAGCGCGCGTTGGGCAGTCAGCGTCACAGTCTGGTTTGCCATAGACAGGGTATTTGTAGGTTTCATTCGGTTCGTGGCGTAATTCCATCACTGGTGAGAAATACCCAGTGAACAGTACGTTACCTTGCTTATCACCACCACCCAGCTGGGCAGTTTGAATACCAAAGTCCGCTAGCTGCGCTGGATCACCACTCTGTAACACCCACTCATTAAGTTTTTCATACAAAGGTTGGTATACCCTAGCCATCGACGGTGAGTTTTCAACGACTTGTTGAGATTGTTTGGTAAATTCAGTGAAATCTCGTGGTTTGTCCGATTCTACAACTGCGGTTTTATTCAGAATCGAGTTAAATTCACCATCAAGATATTGTTGAGCACGATCGTGCGGTTGTGCACAGCCAAACAAAACACTGGCAGCCACAATTGGAAGATATTTTTTGAACACAGGTTTATTCCTTACAAGCCTGCTATAAAGGATGACAAACTCAAACGGTTAGCGCAATCAGATAGACGTTAACGAATGTTATTTTTTGGACTTTTCTGACAATTGATAAATAGGCTGATAATGCGGTTCAGAAATCAATCTCATCTGACTGAAACTCGGATTAAGCATTTGGTAACGACGCTTTTTCTCTCCTACCTGAAACTCCACATAACTTCCATTAAAGCGGTATCGGGTATTGACCACACCACCATCAATCACGACTCCAGTTTCATTCAGTACAAAGCTATCTGCAGAGTAAGGTGCGACGCCCTGTTCAATCCATGTTCCATAGACCATAGAATTAGGGTGCTTGATGATTTGATATCGATCGTAAAGCGCTTTGGATGCAAAGATGAAAGCGATAGACAACACAATAGCAACAGCTAATAATCCACGCTCCAACGATTTTTTCTTTTTCAAATTCAACGCCCACTATGAACTTCATTTACCATCTAATGATAGGTTTAACTATTATGTTAAGTGTTAACCTAATTGCCTAACTTAGCTAGAAATAATAATAAATCTCACCCCACCTATAACACTTGTCAATAGCTCCAGCTATTGAGTTAATACGTTTTTTAGCGCCCTATCTCAAAAAGCGCTTGTTAGCATCGGAATAAAATTGCAATATATTCACATATAAATTCACACCTATTGGATAAATAGTGAAGATTCGTAATACCGCTTTAGTCAAAGGCTTCCGTCAATCGGCCCCATACGTAAATGCCCACCGCGGCAAAACCATGGTCATCATGCTGGGTGGCGAAGCGGTTGCTGACAACAATTTTGCCAATATTATCAGCGATTTAGCCCTGCTTCATAGTTTGGGAGTCAAGGTCGTCCTCGTTCATGGTGCGCGGCCGCAAATTAATCGAATTTTGGACCGATGCCAACATGAGACGCCCTATCACAAAGGCATTCGTATTACCGACGAGACTAGTCTAGATATCGTCATGCAAGCCGCTGGGCAACTTCAGTTGTCCATCACCGCTCAGCTATCGATGAGTCTAGGGAATACCCCTATGGCTGGTACTCAACTTAATGTCGTCAGTGGTAACTTTGTCATCGCGCAGCCACTTGGTATCGATGATGGCGTTGATTACTGTCACAGTGGTCGAATTCGTCGAATAGATGTCGAAGGCATCAACCGTGCACTCGACCAAGGCTCCATAGTGCTACTTGGCCCTATTGCCAGCTCAGTAACTGGTGAATCCTTCAACCTTTTATCCGAAGAAGTCGCCACGCAAGTTGCCCTCAAATTGCATGCCGATAAATTAATTGGTTTTTGTTCGGAGCAAGGGGTCATTGATGAACATGGTAATGCCGTTGCTGAACTCTTCCCGCGAGAAGCAGAACAGTTTCTCAGCAAGCTTGAACATGACAGCGACAATAACGAAGACAGTGGCTCTGGCACTGTCCGCTTTCTTCGTGCAGCCACCAAAGCCTGTCGAGCAGGCGTCCCACGCAGCCATTTGGTGAGTTATAAAGTCGATGGTGCCTTGATTCAAGAACTGTTCTCCTTAGATGGTATTGGTACTCAAATCGTAAGAGCGAGTGCTGAACAAGTTCGTCAGGCTAACATTGACGATATTGGCGGAATACTAGATTTAATCCGTCCTTTAGAAGAACAACGCGTGCTGGTAAGGCGCTCTCGCGAGCAGCTTGAACAAGAGATTCATCAGTTCACCATCATCGAAAAAGATGGCCTGATCATTGGCTGTGCAGCCCTTTACCCATACACTCAGGAAAGAATGGCAGAAATGGCGTGTGTCGCCATTCATCCAGAATATCGTGATGGTAATCGTGGCGTCTTGCTGCTCAACCACATCAAATTACAATCGAAGGCTCAGGGGATTAAGCATATTTTCGTCCTGACGACTCGCAGTCTGCATTGGTTCCGCGAACAGGGTTTTTATGAAATGTCGGTTGATTTTCTCCCTTCGCAAAAGCAGAACCTTTACAACTATCAGAGAAGATCAAAAATTTTGGCGATTGAACTGTAATGCATATTGTCGAGACAATGAGTTAGAGAATGTCTTTATCCGACATAACTACTGAAACCCTGCTGTATCCATTGAGGCCCATTTTTTCGCTTTATTTTGTTGCATTAACTGGTTAAAATTCGAGCTCCCCAATAACCCGCTACGGAAAAAGGGGAGCCCGATTGGACTCGTCTTCAACTTACAGGCGCCTGAGCCTGATAAGTCGCACGGATTGCTTGAGGTAGATAACAACGTCACTAAGAGCAAATGACCGATGAAAACCATCATCTGTAACTCGATCCAGAGTTTCTGGGATATGGCTGATAACGAACTTCTGGAAGGGCTAGACGTCCATTGCGTCTTCCCAGTCAGTAAGGGGTTAAAAGCATTTATATTGAACTACCAGCAGAAGTACGGCATCCGCAGTATCTCTTTTAGCAAGGCAATTCAATAACTTTTCTCAATAGCCATGGACGGTCATTGTTATAAACGGTTTACTAAGCCACTCGCTCTCTCGGTTCTGATCTTTACCCCTCGCGCCATCACTCTTTCATCCACATATAAACTCAATTTTTGTTTTGCACGCGTAATGCCCGTATAGATAAGCTCGCGAGTTAGAATTGGCGTAAATTCTGGTGGCAATATCATCAAGGTATGCTCAAATTCACTACCTTGTGATTTATGAATCGTCATCGCGTAAGCGGTTTCATGCTCTGGTACTCGGCTGGGAAGCACGGCTTTGACTGACCCATCGGGAAGTTCGAAAAACACCTTCAGTCGCTCAACTCCCTCCGAGTTATCACGTAAGCAAAGACCAATATCACCATTGTACAAACCCAATGCGTGATCGTTACGTACTACCATAACGGGCCTTCCGTGATACCAAATCTCGTCCTGAACCTGAATCATTTTACGTGCGTTTAATGCTCGCTCTATGCGTTGATTAAGCCCAGAGATACCAAAGTCCCCTTCTCTAACGGCACACAGTAAACGACATTTTGCGAACAGCTGCAGCGCATCTTTTGCACGCTGATGAGTGGTCTCAGGCTGTTCGGTGTCGGGATCCACAACCACTTTTCCGATTCGCTTTAAGTAATGACTGTATTCCTGTGCCAATGTTTGAATCATCTGACTGTAGTGCTGACCATCAATAGGAAATCTCGCTATGTCTTCGAAACCTCGCTGCCAGACCCAATCAACCTTTTGCATTGAGCCGGCGTTGATCGCTTTCGCTAATTGTCCAATACCTGAGCGAGCATCAAATCGATAGCTCTTTTGCAACATGCACAGGCTATCAGCAATAGTCGCGGTGGTATTGGAGGAGTGGGACAGTGTCTGGTAGCCAGTAAGCTGAGCAATCACACCAGCATGAGTCGCACTGTAGCCTTGTTGGTAAAAGGAACAAATGTCCCCCAGCACTGCCCCAGCTTCCACCGACGCGAGTTGATCTTTATCACCGAGCAATATCAAACGGGCATGTTTAGGCAGTGCATCGACCAGTTTGTACATCATAGGCAGATCCACCATAGAGGCTTCATCCACCACTAAAATATCGAGGTGCAGTGGATTGTGCTGGTTGTGACGAAATTCAACGCTGTTTGGCACAGCGCCTAGCAAGCGATGCAAAGTACTCGCGTCGGTTGGTATTTGCTCTTTAAGCGCAGGTTCAACGGGTAATTCTGCTACCGCCTTACCGATGGATTCCGTCAACCGCGCCGCCGCTTTACCTGTCGGAGCGACGAGTTTAATCGCCGGAGCATCGCCTGCTTGCTGAGCCTGAGTGATCAGGGCGGCAAGCAATTTCGTCACTGTGGTGGTTTTTCCAGTACCCGGACCACCAGAAATCACCGCAAAGCGCCGTGTCAATGCCACAGCGGCCGCTACCTTTTGCCAGTTAACACAGACCGACACGGGTACCAGTTGATCCAGTACTTTCAAATGCTCTATTTTGGTCGCACTAAGGAGCTTTTGGTCTATGGTAGGCCAATCGAGTTGTTCGCTGCTCACTACATCAAGATGATCGCAGACTAACTGCTGTCTAAGTACCTGTGTCGAGCTCCCATCAGATTGCGCGGAGGCCAGAGCGGTAAAGAGATAGCGATAGTTTCGGGCAAACAGATGATTCAGCCAGTCTGCCAGTTTTTGAGCATCAGTAGGCTTTAGGATCATGGGTGACCCAAAGCTGTTCAAGCGATTTGCCAATACCACTTCGTACTGCCAATAACGATGCAGGTAAAGTCGTTCACCGTCAAAAATCATTGGCGATGTCTGCCCTTGCTCTCCGACCAAAGATGAAGCCTGAAGTAGTGATAGCCAATCTGCCTTTTGTAGCATTTGATTAAGCTCGAAAGCCGCATCACCAAACACCCCCAATTTAGCTGCCAAGTCCACAGGCTGTCCGTAACTGTCAAACAGAGGCAAGCAAATATGCCCCTTACCTAACTCGCAGCTGAGGATTGCGGCAATAAAAGCAACGTATTCATTTTTACTTTGAGCAAGAATAAAACGAGCAAACTGATAATCAATCTGTCGGATTGAACCTTTGCTCGCCAGAGGCTGAAGACGCGAAAAGAGATCATGCATGATTAGAGTAACTCCATCTGACCAGAGCTGGACTGTTTCGGTTCAATAGGACGCCCATCAATCAGGCTGTCCATGTCTTCGAGAAACTCAAGTGTCGGGCGTGCAGAGAAAATGCCGTGTTCACTTGCTCCATCCATACCGCGTAAAAACAGGTAATAGACTCCGCCGAAGTGAGCCTGGTAATCGTAATTTGGTACGCGAGATCGCAGGAATCGGTGTAAAGCCAGCGCATAGATTTGATATTGCAGATCATAGCGGTGATCAGCCATTGCCGCTTTCAGGGCCTCGCCATGATAGTCAGCGACATTATCTCCAAGATAATTAGATTTCCAGTCAAGTACGTAATACTTGCCCTGATGTTCAAACACCAAGTCAATAAAACCTTTCAGCATACCCTGCGTGGAATGAAAGCCCAGATCGCCTGCTTTGGCAGACAGAGGGTCATGACGCTGAATGACGCGATTCAATGCGGGCGCAGTCAGTATTTCAATCGGCAATAAGAACTCCATTTCAACTAAACGTTGGGCAGGCTGCTTTTGATTGAGTTTCAGTTGCTTACCATCTAACGGCGTTGCCAATACAGTATCGACGAGTTGTTGCAGTATCGGCAACCAAGCTGGGTCAAGCTGCTCACTCTCCATCAAGTTAACAATGATTTCGCTATTGCTGTCTGAGGTGGCAGACTCGGTAAACTCAACCTCTTCAAATAAGGTGTGAAGGAAAGTTCCTGGTCTGGCGCCTTTCGGGAACGTAAAAATACTTTTCTCAGGCTCAAGCTGCTCTTCCTCCTGCTGCTCATCAGAAGAGTCAACATCCAACAACAAAATGTCCGTCACAGCATCGTCAAAATGGTGGCTTGATCCCTGCTTAATCAAACCAGAATAACTAGTAATCCGCCAATTACGGTCGATTTCATTTTGCAATTCATTGGCACGCAGCGCTTGCTTCTCTGCTTCTCGAACAACGAGCTTTTCATTCACACTCTCAGGTAAATCCGCCAACCGGACACAACTCAGCTGCTGAGCGTGCTGTTGCAACGCAGCGGTTAAATCGGCGATGCCACCTGGCTCACCATTTTGTAATAAGTACCCCATCGCACTGTGGTGCACGCCAGTCGGCTCTTTCGTCGAGCGACCATTACGTAGCGGCGCCGCACCGACAAAGCAGCCATAAACCGCGCGGGTGAGCGCCACGTAGATCAAACGCAGATCTTCCGCCAGCCGCTCCTTGTCAGCTTGCTGTAATGAGGCGTCCTGTTTGGTGATATCAAGAATGGTTTTGTCTGAAGCACTATCGTAATACTTGGCTTCACTCGCCTCTCGATAGCTGAATACAAACGGCAAAAACACCAGATCGTATTCCAACCCTTTTGATTTGTGGATGGTGACAATCTGCACCAAATTGCGCTCCGATTCCAAACGCTGGATCTGCTCCTCACTGCCCCCGAGGCCATTGCGGGCATCACTAATGGCCTGAGCCAACCAGCGCAGCAAACCGTGGTCACTGTCGAGCTCTTGGCTGGCTTGCTGAAGCAGCTCTCCTATGTGCATAAAATCCGTCAGAGATCGCTCGCCATTATCTTCTTCAAGCAATCGTTCTGCGATGTGCCTTTTGCTCATCACACTACGCAGCATCGGCAAAACGCCACGTTGACTCCATAAGCGGCGATACTCCTTAAACTCATTGATGGCATTTTCCCACTCATTTTCATCGTTATTGAGTTTGTCGAGAGTTCCGGCATCAAGAGCAAACAGTTCAGAGGCGAGGCTGGCTCTTAAAGCGCGATCATTTTCCGGTGTGAGCACGGCTTGGAGTAATCGCTGTAGGTCTTCTGCCACCTGTGAGACAAATACGCTATCTCGGTTGGACAGATACACGCTGGCAATCCCCTGCTCTGCCAAAGCCTGTTTGATCATTCGACCTTCACTGCCCGTTCGCACCAATACCGCAATGTCTCCGGCCTGAATCGCGTGTTGATACTTCCCGTCATCAAAAAACGCACGCTCGCTCTGAGCCGCCGACAGAATACGATGGATTTCATCGGCACAGGCCTGCGCCATGGCTTGGTGATATTCACCTTTTGCTAACGGCTTCTCTTCGGCTTCTTGTAACCAGTAAGTCATTGCTGGTTGACGCTGTCCATCTATCATCCACTGGCGTTTGTCTGCATTCGGGCTCGATTTAACCGGAAGAAACGGAATGTCATCGTCATAAACAAACGGGCTGCTCGGCGTTTCGAACACCTGGTTCACCGCTGCGACCATGTCTGAGCTAGACCGCCAGTTAGTACCAAGAGTGAAGTGGGAGGAGACCTGATTACGTGCCTTGATGTAGGTAAATATATCCGCGCCACGAAAACCGTAAATCGCCTGTTTGGGATCACCAATCATGAACAAACCGCACTGAGGGTGATCAAGATAGATACGGCTGAATATGCTGTATTGCAACGGGTCGGTATCCTGAAATTCATCGATCATGGCGACCGGATAGAGAGACCGGATTCGCTGCGTAAGCAGCTCACTGTCATCTTCATCAATCGCTGCGGACAGCTGAGTCAGCAGATCATCAAACGACAACCACTGTTTCTGCTGCTTGGCCTTCGCCAACATCTCGCGGCACTGTTCTATGGCGTGTGCCAGCAGTGGTGCTTCAAGACTAATAGGCTGGGCGAGAAACTGCTCGATAGCCACAAAAGCAGGATGGCTCGGCGCCTGCCCTTTAGGGGTCTTCTCTTGCAGGATATTCTGCGCAAACTTTTCCAGTTTATCCGGGTATTCATAGCCAGTGGTTTCACTCGCCGCCCACACGTCCACCGTTTCAAGCCAAGCAGGCAATGATTTCTTGGTATAGCTACGCTTGTTGATATCCGAGTCACTGATAAGAGCAAGGTAGTCTTGTTGCCCTTCGCGCCAAATTGTTTTGAGTTCATCAATCTGTTTGAGATTTTGGCTATGCAGCTCAGCCATACTGCCTTGCATTGCTGGCACTGAGAGCTGCAAAGGCGCCCCAGTTAAATAAGGGCTGATCTTTTTCAGCAATTCAGCAGGCGCTCCCCAAATTCGGCGCACTTCTCCGGCAAGATTAAGCGGTAGTGGGTAGAAATTACGTCGCCAGTAATCCGCCACAACCTGAGCTTTAAGGTGACTTTCATCAGTAATGAATTCGTTATTAAAGCGGCTACCAGACTCAAACGCATTTTGAGTCAACATGCGCTGACAAAAGCCGTGAATCGTATAGACCGCCGCTTCGTCCATCTGCCTTTCCGCTTGAAGGAGAATTTCAGCCGCTTGAGAATGATCGTCAATGGCTTCAAGCAAAGGTTGAATCACGGGATCACCGCTTTGACCACGAGAAAAAGCCAGCCGCGCATCATGAATTCGGGCTCGAATCCGGTCTCTCAATTCAGCGGTCGCGGCCTCGGTAAAGGTCACCACCAGAATTTGGTCCACCGTTAGCGGCTGCTGGTGTTTGCTCTCCGCACTGCCATGACCAAGCAGCAACCTGAGGTACAGGCCAGCAATAGTGAAGGTTTTTCCGGTTCCGGCTGACGCTTCAATTAAACGCGCGCCATGAAGCGGAAAAGTCATGGTATCCAGTGACGTTACCATTGACGTGGATGTCATAAAATTCGTGCCCTTGATGCATTTATTCCAGATCCAAATGTGATCCAGACTTTAAAACGATATTTATCAATAAAAATCCCATTCAAGATAGGATTTTATGAGACCTCTCTCACGGCAAGCGGCGAGTCTTACCGATAGTATTCGCTGCACGACTTACGCAGGCAATGCCTGACGCTAAGCAACCGAATCATGGTCCCTCTGACCTGTGGCCGTACAGAAAACGCCCTACACCAATAATGATTTCCTGGCGGCCACCTACTTCTCTATGTCTTGATTATCTTTCACTGCCAGTCTCGGCGCTTGTAACACTAATGCCGCCAACGTCCTGACTTGCATCGCCAACTCATCGCTCCATTCAGGCCAGATACGAGCAATGTAAGCGTTCGCACCTTCTCCATGGCTAAGATAACCATCGTTAAATGTGTCTGCCATTTTCTTGAGTGACTTTTCTTCATCATCAACCCAATTACCACGGCTAAAACCCGCTTCTACACAAGCTAAAGCGGTATTCGGGAAATAGGTTAAAGGTGTCGTCATTCCCTGATAGAACAAGCGAACCAACTCTGCCAACGTCGAGTGAGCAACAGCCGCAGTCTCAAGTGGCGGAAACGTGAGGTGCACGGCCCCTTCTTTGCGGTCATAACCGACCATATGCGAACAGTGCTGATGTCCCATCGCATTCAGAGCCAAATGATCGATCCAGACAGCAAGGTAATCCTGAGCACGAATTCGCCCACTGCGGAAACGAACTAAGCCCGATTGATAACTTTGAGTTAACCAACCTGTCAGCTGAACAGGCTTTCCTTCTCCCAGCACATCAAAGGTCAGTTTCACTTCAATATCATCGCTCGGTGAGACACATAACCAAGTGAGCTTTTCTACCAGCTCTTCAGCCTGCACTCGATTGGTTTCAAATTCTATATCACCAAATGCGCCTACTGGTAGCTTACCTTGAGCACGTTGATGGGCGATGAAGTCGTCAATAATGGCTTGCTGATCCCCTGCTCCACTGAGCTGGTGTTCAAGCAACAATTCCAACAGGCTATCGCGCATTTGGTAGCTTTCTAAGCCATTGAGAACGAATGGCTCATCATCTTCCATTACAGGTAACGGGGGCTCAAACACAACCTTAAGACGGCGATTAAAAAAAATACTGCACAGGCAAACGCCAGAAGCGTTGTAACTCCACCAAATCCAGTTCAAGCGGATAGACTGCATCTAACAGGTAATCACTTAACTGACGATTGAATTGGCCACCGACTTGTCCTTGTCGATTCGCCGCAGGCAACCACTCTTTGGCGTAACTGGCATTATGTTCAACAAAAGCACTCGGGCTAAACGGCACCATAGAGTGAATGGCACTAATACTATTGAGCAGACGTTGACCGGATTCGTCCACCGCTAACGCTTCGTCTCCTGCCAGACAATAGTTTTGTTGGCAATATTCCATCAACTCGGACACCAATACTGACGGTACGCGCTCAGTATTGTCCTGAATCGAGCGCCCCACGTAGCTGATATAGAGCGTATGCTGCGCTGACAACAAGGCTTCCAAAAATAGATATCGATCATCATCCCGACGAGAGCGGTCACCGGGTTTCGCACGCCCATTCATCAAATCAAACCCTTCTGGCGGCACGGTTCGCGGATAAATCCCGTCGTTCATTCCAAGCAGACAGACAGTACGAAATGGAATCGATCGCATTGGCATCAAGGTACAGAAGTTCACTTGGCCTGCTAAGAAACGCTGACTGACTCGGGTTCCGGAGAGTTTGTTGTGCAAATATTGAGAGACAATATCTGGTGTCAGATCCTGCTCATAAGACGCTTCTTGAAGTTGATCTTTTAAAGATGTCAGCGTGTCCCGAATCGCTTTAAGCGCCACTTCACCTTCTAGATCAACGCTAAAAAAATCATCCAAGGCATACGTCAAGGTTTTACGCCAGTATTCAATGGACTGAGTCTTGGCCAATTGACCGCGGTAATCGCTGACAGTTTCGATAAAGTGAGACAATTTACCCGCCAATTCAGCGCCGATACCTTGAACCTGATTGTAAGGTGACAACAGACCATCTTCGGTTTCGAGTAACCCTGCTGATTCTGGCATAGCGTAACCCAGCAACATTCTCTGAATGCCAAATTGCCAAGTATTTTGCGACGTTTCAGGCAAATCAAATTCTTCGCCAGTGTGGTGATTAAGTCCCCAGCGAATGCCCGACTCTTCGACCCATTGTTTCGCTTGAATGAATTCATCTTCATTCAAACCAAATCGGGTCAGAATAGCGGGTGTTTCTAGCAACTCAAGTAATTCAGAAGCAAGACAACGAGTATTCGGTAAGTTCACCACCTGCATAAACGCATGCAAGATAGGGCTTTCCTGATCAGCCGTTCGGTCAGAGATAGAATAAGGAATAAATCGCTCACCCGGCGCATTACCAAACACCGCCTGAATGGCCGGGCTGTAGGCATTGATATCCGCTACCATAACAATGATATCGCGTGGTTTAAGGCTTGGATCGGCATCAAACATCGTCAGCAACTGATCATGCAGCACTTCCACTTCGCGCATTGGACTGTGGCAAGCATGCAACGTGACCGAGCGATCCCGCTCATCAATCACTTGCTTGTGATAACTATCTTCGAGGGTACTATCATCCTGATGCTCTTCAAGATTGAGGATATCAGCCTGCAAATGGTGCAGCAAAGAGTCACGGTCAATATCAACGAAGGCTTCAATTTCATGAGACTCCAGTTGAGACAGTAAATACATGTTGTCTCTACCTAACTTGCCCATTGAAGCGAGTAAGCTATTACCCACCACATTGGTATGCAGTTCGTCATCGAGGTTTTGCTCAATATTACCTTTGAGCTGCTGGGTTTCACCATCTAGCTCTGAATGGTCTTGTTTCCACACCAAGTGTTGTCGATGCCGAGCAGCCAAACGCGCGAGGTATTTACGATCGCGTACCTCGCCCCAATAGTAACGACAGGGGTTAGTAAACATCAGATGAACATCAATATGCTCACCGATAACTTTCAACGCATCCATATAGCGAGGCGGTAGTGAAGTGATGCCAAACACAAACAGTCGTTTCGGCAAATGTTCAAACTTACCGCTGTAGTTTTCCAGCGTATCGATGAAGTGTTCGTATAGGTTGGCGCGATGATAGGGCGACTGCCCTAGTTCAATAGTATGATCGTATAGTGCCTGCCACAAAATAGGCTGCCAACTATGCTCCTCACCAAGCTCTGCCACAACTTGGCCCGCTTCCCAAGCGGCGATCCATTCGGGTCGATAAACCAGATAACCATCGAAAATATCAGCAATTTTTTCGGCAAGCTGATAGAGCTTACTCTGATCCTCGTCATCGAGTAGGTAGCGCTTAAGTGCCTCAAACTCTACTCGCTCAAGAAGACTGGGCAGAATAAACATTAACTTCCAAGTCATGGCTTCTTTGTTGAAGGAGCTTCGCTGTGGCACATCGGGCAGCACCTGAGTGAACATATTCCAGATGAAAGTGGCAGGCAGTGGGAATTCAATGTTTGCAGCAACACCAAACTCTTTAGCTAACTCCATTTTCAACCATTGCGACATACCCGGGCTCTGAACCAGAATTTGCTCTTGTTCGAATGGGTTTTCTAATGGATTGAGCCGAACCAACTCGACGAGTAAGGATTTTAAAACGTCAACTTGGTTGGAATGGTAGACAGTAAACAAAATGCACTCACACTATTCTTGCCGCAATTGGGTTGAGATTAGCATAAGTGCATAGCTTTCTTGAGAATTATACGCCTGTCAGTGCGTCAAAAGGTTACGCATTACGCACTATGACCTTGTGAGGCTGATAGAAGCTGAAGTAACGCCATGCAACATACCCGACAACGCCAGTCGCCACTATCAGCTCAAGACCCGCGAGCATCTGCACCTGCTCAACGTAACGAGCGTCAATACCTGCCTGTTGCATCCACCCTGCTAGCTTAAACAGCGCCGTTGAACCTATTACCATTGGGAAGGTAAACGCAGCATAGCCCGGACTAAACGGTAGTCTCATTAGTCTAAAGAATGCAAGGTAGATGATCGTGGTCATCAATACACCAATACCAAACAGCAGGCCAACAATCACAGGCGATGGCTGTGCTGACACCGTTAAATAGCCTGCCAATGATAAGCTCGCGGGTGCAGCCATAATGGCTAAGGTTGGCTTGGCTGCATCAGGCACCTGATGGGTAAACATAAAGCGATAAATCATCATTGGTAGCATCACAGCATACGCCAACATGCCGAAAATCAATGCTGCATGTGCAATCACGGCCAAGTCAGGATTACCAGAAAACGAAACGTCTGCGACGATAATGCCCACAGGAGGGACAAACCAGCTTGGCACCATATGATGAAGTTCAAACTCCTGAGCACGGTGATAAATAAAGCTGACGAGGAAAACAATATGCAGGCCGACCGCACCTAACCACAATACATCTCCCGCCACAGGGAAAACTGACCCAATGAATGAGACACCACCATAGTGCCCATAGCGAATGTAGGGACGACACTACCAACAACAGGATGCGCCAAGTCCTGATTCAGCAGATGTCTATGAAACAGAAATTTGACCGCCAGAACCACGAGCAACACACTTGCTATCGCTGCCCCGCCCAACTGGCCATAACCATTTAAAGGCGCAAAGTTTTCCCAGCACCAACCTAAACTGGCAATCCCTAGCGCTAATCCTGCCATCGGTGTCGGTGCACCCATCACTTTTGCTTTTGTCGCTTGAATCATCATTGCCTCACATTCTTTCTTCTCCAGAGACAATATTACGCTTGCTAAACGTTCGGATATATCTAATTATTTAAAACAATCGTTCAGAATAGTTTAACGTTATTATCATGGCTGCCAATATCTCCCTTAAACAGTTGAAAGTGTTCATTGCCATTACTCAGCACGATACATTGACTGCCGCCTCGGAAGCGCTGTTTTTATCCAAAGCTGCCGTCAGTATGGCGTTATCAGAACTTGAGAAACAGCTCGGTCATTCATTGTTTGATCGCGTCAATAATCGCCTTGTTCTCAATCAGGAGGGACAAAAGCTGCTGCCACTGGCCGATGAATTATTGCATCGCGCTCAGGATATCGACCAGCTGTTTGACGGTGACCAAACCCTAAGCGGGCTGCTCAGAATTGGCGCCAGTGATACGATAGGTAATCAAGTCGCCCCTTATATGCTCAGCCAATTTCGCCAACAGACAGGCCACAAATCGCAGAGCTTATTTATTTCAAACTCAGCTTTGATCTGCGAGAAACTTATCGACTATGAGCTGGATCTGGCATTAATTGAAGGCAAAACCTTACATCCTCAACTCATTTCCACTCAGTTTGGTCAAGATGAAATGTGTGTCATTTGCGCGCCAGATTCTCCCTTTGCTAAATCTCCTCAACTTCCAATCGGTGAGCTGGAAAACAGCGAATGGATTCTGCGTGAGCCCGGTTCTGGTTCACGGGAATTCTTCTTACGTGTGATTGCACCACGCCTTGAACACTGGCAAGAAGCGTTTCAGCTCAACACCACTGAAGCACTGATTAATAGCGTTTCTGCTGGCCTCGGTCTTGGCTGTTTGTCGCGCTTGTCAGCGGCACCCGCGATTCGTAGTGGTCGAGTGGTCGAACTGACGTTACCGCTGGATATGAAAAGGCGCTTCTGGTTACTGGTGCACAAAGAAAAGTATCAAAGCCCGCTACTCAAATCCTTCATCGATTTCTGTCACAACTGGCAATAAAAAAAGGGCAGCCCCAATCACTAGGGCTGCCCTTCTAATCACTCAAACTAGAGAGATCAGACCGTGGATTCACTTGCTGGTTCAAGCACCAGTTTTTGTTCCTCTTGGTTCTGCTTCGCTGGGCTACGTTTTGCCAGTACGTAATAGAACAGTGGCGTGAGTAGCAGGCCAAATACCGTGACACCAATCATGCCAGAGAACACTGCAATCCCCATGGCTTGTCGCATTTCAGCACCCGCACCAGTAGAGAACACCATAGGTACGACCCCCATAATGAAAGCGATCGATGTCATCAGAATCGGGCGTAAACGCAGACGCGATGCCTCTAGAACCGCCTCCATGACAGTACGACCTTTGTCCTGCAGCTCCTTGGCAAATTCAACGATCAGGATAGCGTTCTTGGTTGCCAGACCAACCAATACAATCAGACCAATCTGGGTAAAGATGTTGTTATCGCTGCCCCACATGATTACACCACTGATCGCCGACAATAGCGTCATCGGGATAATCAATATGATCGCCATCGGTAAACGAACACTTTCATATTGAGCCGCCAGCACTAGGAACACCAACAAGATCACCAGAGGGTAAATCAGCGTGGCTGTATCACCAGCCAACTTCTGCTGGTAGGTCAGCTCTGTCCACTCATACGTCATGCCGATAGGTAAGGTCTCAGCAAGGATCTGCTCAATCGCAGCCTGTGCTTCACCTGAGCTAAAGCCAGGCATTGGGCTACCATTCACTTCCGCCGTCGTATACGCGTTGTAATGCATCACACGATCTGGACCTGCGCTGTAGTTAACGTCAACAAAGGCACCCAGTGGAATCATATCGCCATCGGCATTGCGAACCTTAAGCTGACGGATTTGCTCTGGTGTCTGACGGAACTCTTCATCAGCCTGAACATTGACCTGATAAGTTCGGCCAAAACGGTTGATGTCATTGACATAGGTACTACCCATGTAGGATTGAAGTGTTGAGAACACATCGTTTAGAGACAGATCCTGCTTCAACGCCTTAGTACGATCGACATCCAGATCAAGCTGAGGCACATTGACTTGATAGCTTGAGAATACGCCCGTCAATGCTGGATGCGCCCAAGCTTTCATGATCACTTGTTGAGTGACACCATACAAGGCTTCATAACCATGGTTTGCTCTGTCTTGAATTTGGAGACGGAAGCCACCAATGGTTCCCAGCCCCTGTACAGGCGGCGGTGGGAAAATAGCGATAAAGGCATCTGGAATCGAAGCGAACTTCTGGTTCAACTGCATCGCAATCGCGTTGGCACTTAAGCTTGGGTCTTGGCGTTCATCGAAGTCGGCCAATGGTGTAAACACAATGCCGCTATTCGGGCTATTGGTGAAACCATTGATGCTCAGCCCAGGGAAAGCCACAGAATGTTCAACACCCGGTTGCGCCAGTGCAATTTCCGACATTTCGCGAATCACCGCTTCAGTTCGATCCAGTGATGCTGCATCTGGTAATTGTGCAAACGCCACCAGATATTGCTTATCCTGCCCCGGTACGTAGCCCGTAGGAGTCTGATCAAACTGATAAGCTGTCAAGCCAAGCAAGCCAACATACATCAAACCAATCAAGGCACCTAAGCGGATGGTCTTGGTCACCGCGTAGCCGTATACCACAGCACCACGATTAAATAGCTTATTGAACGGTGCAAAGATAAAGCGGCCAAACAATCTATCCATCGCGCGGGTTAACCAGTCTTTCGGCTGATCGTGACCACGTAGCAATAGCGCTGATAAGGCAGGACTTAAGGTCAGCGAGTTAATCGCTGAAATAAAGGTTGAGATAGTAATCGTCAACGCGAACTGTTTATAGAATTGCCCGGTTAGGCCAGACATAAACGCCGTCGGGATAAATACCGCCGCCAAGACTAAAGTCGTTGCAACAATTGGCCCCGTTACTTCTCGCATCGCTTTTTCAGTGGCGGCAATCGGTGCTAAACCTTCTTCAATGTTCCGTTCAACGTTTTCGACCACAACAATGGCATCATCGACGACAATACCAATCGCCAATACCAGACCAAACAGGGACAAAGCATTGAGCGAGAACCCCATCAGATACATAAAGGCAAACGTACCAACCAGTGATACAGGCACTGCTACCAATGGGATGATCGAAGCGCGCCAAGTCTGCAAGAATAGAACGACAACCAATACCACCAGCAAGACAGCTTCGAGCAATGTCTGAACGACGGCTTCAATTGAACCACGCACGAACACTGTTGGGTCATAAACAATCTCGTAGCTCACACCTTGTGGGAAAGTTTGCGACAACTCCTCCATCTTCGCTCGTACATCATCAGAAATCTGAATCGCGTTAGAACCAGAAGCTTGAAAAATAGGGATAGCGACCGCATCCTGATTATCCAGCATTGAGCGAAGAGAATATGTCTCTGCGCCTAACTCAATACGCGCCACGTCTCGGAGTCGGTTAACCTGACCATCTTCACCCACTTTGATGATGATGTTTTCAAACTCTTCAACTTCGCTTAGACGACCTTTCACATTGATCAATAGCTGAAAGTCAGAGTCACCACTCGGCTGCGCGCCCAAACTACCCGCCGCAGCTTGTTGGTTCTGTTCCTGAATCGCGGCAATCACTTCGCTTGGATTCATGTCCAGAGCGGCAACTTTGTTTGGATCAAGCCAGATACGCATGCTGTATTCACCGCCACCAAACAGTCGAACCGCACCGACACCTTCGATACGAGCCAACTCATCTTTGACATTCAGTGCCGCATAGTTCGCTAGGTATAGCAGGTCATAACGCTCATCAGGTGAAATCAGGTGAACCACCATCGTCAGATCCGGTGAGGACTTTTCGGTCACCACACCTAAGCGCTGCACAGTTTCTGGCAAGCGAGGTAAAGCACGATCCACTCGGCTTTGAACCAGTGTTTGTGCCTTATCTACATCGGTACCGATGGCAAAGGTCACAGTTAAAGTCATTACACCATCTGATGTCGCCTGCGAAGACATATACAGCATGTCTTCCACACCATTAATCTCTTCTTCGAGTGGAGAGGCAACGGTATCGGCAATAACCTTAGGGTTTGCTCCCGGGTAGGTCGCCGTCACGACAACGGTCGGCGGCACCACTTCCGGATACTCAGTGATAGGTAACTGCCACACTGAGATCGCACCGCCGATAAAAATCAATATCGATAATACGGAAGCGAAGATCGGCCGACGTATAAAAAACTGAGAAAACATTGCAATGATTCCTTCTTAGTTCATTTGCAAAGTCAGAAGCTCATTGCGCTGCTGATCAAGTAGCGCCTGTTGCTGGCGAATGCTCGCAAGAGTATTTTCATCCACCATAGAGACTTCATTCGGCGTCACTGGCATATTGGCACGTACACGCTGCAGGCCATTGACGACAATCTTATCGCCCGCGTTCAGACCAGAAGCGATAATACGCAAGCCGTTAACACCTTCACCAAGTGAGATAGCGCGATACTGAACTACGTTGTCATCGCCAAGCACCAATACATACTTGTTATTCAGATCAGTACCAATCGCTTTGTTATCGATCAGAACGCCCTGATAGCTCGCTGAGCCAGCAATACGTAACTTGGCAAACATCCCCGGAAGTAAGTTTTGCTTTTCGTTATTAAACACGGCGCGGACTCGAATCGTACCCGTCGTTTCGTCAATCGCATTATCAACAAAGTCGATGTAACCAAGGTGCGGATAACCGCTGTCATTCGCTAGCGCCATCTGCACCACATTTTCCGCTTCGCCGTTTGCAGGTAGAAGATTATTAAGCTGTTGATATTTCAGGTAGCTACGTTCATCAACATCAAAATAGGCGTACATATGAGAAGTCGAAACTAAAGAGGTCAGCACAGTTTGACCGGTTGTCACATAGTTACCTTTGGTGATTTCAGCATTAGACACTTTACCGTCGATAGGGGCGCGAACCAGAGTGAACTCCAGATCCAACTCGGCTTGAGCTAACGCGGCTTTTAATGCGGAAACACTGGCAATACTGCGCTGTTTATCTGCAAATCGGGCATCCACAGTTTCCTGAGAAATTGCTTTGGTTTTGCTAAGGCGTTGAGCACGCTCGTAATCTTTAATCGCCTGATTAAGGCTAGTTTGAGCACTGCTGAGCTCCGCTTTAAGGCGTGTCACTTCAGCCGCGAACAAACGATTATCAATAGAGAACAGTACATCACCCGCTTCAACCACACTGCCTTCTTGGAAGTGAACTTTATCGACATAACCCGAAACGCGAGGCATCACAGTAACTGTCTGAGGTGACTCAAGACGACCTGAGTATTCATCTAACTCGGTGACTTTTTCAATTAATACCTGAGCCACTTCAACCCCAGGTGGTGGTGGCGCTGTCGCCGCTGATTCTGCGTGCGAATCCTGACATCCCGACAGCACCAAAGGTGCTGCAATTGAGATTAGTAGAAGAGGATTTCTAAGGTGTTTACCTACCATCTCGCTATCCTTACCATTGTTTTGTACCGATCGGTATAATAATCTCAGAATTTGAGTTAGATCAAGATAAATTTATAAAATGAATGATTACGGCATATAGACAACGTATGACAGCCGCATTACCATTTAAAGGAATTCAGGAATAAGTGACAGATAGATTTATGACAGGCGGAACTTCTGGCCGGCCACGCTGTTTTGACCAAGAAACAGCGTTGGAAGAGGCATTAAAAGTTTTTTGGAATCAAGGGTATGAGGGGGCTTCACTCACAGACCTAACGAAGGCTATGGGGATTAATAAACCCAGCATGTATGCGACTTTCGGCAACAAAGAACAGCTCTTCCTACAGGCCGTTGATATGTATAAGCGACGCGAAAGCGAGTTCTTCTATCAGGCGCTTGAACAGCAAAACATCCGCGACGTCATCACTGGAATTCTGTCTGGCTCAGCTCAAGCTCACTGCTGCAATGAAAAACCCAAAGGCTGCCTGATGATACAAGGCGCACTGGCTTGTAGCTCAGAAGCCAGCTCCATCAAGCAAACCCTAATGGCTCGTCGCAATGAGATGGGAGAAACTCTCCACCAAAGGTTTGAAAAAGCCCAACAAGAGGGTCAGTTACTCCAGGACGCTAACCCGAGAGTAATGAGCCACTACCTCGCGACTGTGCTTAATGGCTTATCTGTTCACTCGATGGATGATGTTTCAGAAGAAATGATCCATGCCGTTGCGAACATGGCAATGAACAATTTGCTTTCATGCTGCATTCAGACAGACTGATCACTCTCCCAATCGCAGAGGAGATTACGCCTCTTCTGCCCTTCACTTGTTTAGATAATCAACCAATTGCTCATACTATCAGCAAACGCATTGCCCAGCTCTCAGAGTTGAGCTCGCTATCTGGACTTAATTGGTTAAAAACTGTATAAACAGACAGTAATGAATTCCATTAATTTTGAGTTAGAGGACCAACCATGGCTGTAATCGTCAAGTACGTGGTAGAACGCAACGGAGAAGAGAAAATGACTTTTACCTCTAAAGCGGAAGCTGACGCCTATGACAAAATGCTTGATATGGCTGATGAGCTTTTTGAGCTACTAGGTAAAAGTGAGTTGCTGGAAGATGAAGGCAAGCAAGAAGACTTGGCTATGTTTCTGGCACAAAACAAAGAAGAAGTACTTTTTGCTCTTGGTGCTAAACGCAAGCCTGCGCCAAAGAAAAAGACCATTGAGGCGGTTGAAGACGCTGAAGAAGATTCAGCTCAGGAAAACGCAGCGTAACAACACGCTCAACAGATGTATAAAACCTCAGCAATGGCTGAGGTTTTTTGTTTTAGGGGAAACAAATCACCTCACGTTTACCCTAATTCCTTACTCCTCTCTGAGTTACTATTTCTACTATCTAGCCTTCATGAGAAAATTGAGATGAGTTATATTGTCGAAGTATGTATCGATAACATTGAATCCCTTCACCTTGCTATTGAAGGTGGTGCAGGCCGGATTGAACTTTGTTCATCACTGGCACTAGGTGGTCTCACCCCAAGCTTTGGTTTGATGAAACAAGCAGGCAAGCTCTCATCTGTGCCTGTGTATGCCATGATTCGACCTCGTCAGGGCGATTTTCTCTACACCGAGCAAGAGATTGAAAGCATGCTGATTGATATCGAGGCGGCTGCCGATGCTGGTTTACAAGGTGTGGTTCTTGGCACCTTGAATGCGGATGGTCATATTGATATGAACGCCGCTAAACGTCTGGTCAACCAAGCCAAATCCCTCAAACTAGGCGTCACTTTCCATCGCGCGATTGACCAATGCGCCGATTATCAGAGATCTGTTGAAGATATTGCCGAACTTGGCTGCGAACGTGTTCTTACATCGGGGCTTGCTACTAGTGTCGATCAAGGCCTTGATATTCTTCGTCACATGGTGGAGCTTGCTGACGATCGCTTCTCAATTATGGCAGGTGCTGGCCTAAACGCGGAAAATGTCTGCAAGATCGTTTCTGAATCTGCGGTTCAGGAAGTGCATTTATCGGGTAAATCCACACGGCCAAGCAAAATGAAGCTCATCGCGGAGCAAGCCAAAATGGGTAATCAGAATATTGATGATTTTGTTGTTCCGGTTACTGATCCACAAGCGATTGAAAAGGTAGTAAAAGCTCTCACTTCTTCGTGATTATTCTCTCCCGTCTGACTTTGAAATGCTAACCTTTTGATAGCAAAAGGAGAGTCTTATGAGTAAAGGCAAACTGGATAAAAAGTTTTACGAAAAGGAACTGGCTCGACTTCAAGTTGAATTGGTTAAGCTGCAAGAATGGGTCAAGCAAGAGGGCCTCAAAGTCGTTGTGCTCTTTGAAGGGCGGGATGCAGCGGGTAAAGGCGGCGTCATCAAACGTATCACTGAGAAGCTCAACCCTCGTATCTGTCGCATTGCAGCCCTACCGACCCCAACCGAAAAAGAAAAACCCAATGGTATTTCCAGCGCTACGTAGCGCATCTTCCCGCTGCTGGTGAAATGGTTTTATTTGACCGTAGCTGGTACAACCGTGCAGGCGTCGAAAAAGTCATGAACTTCTGTACCCAAGAACAGTATGACGAATTTCTGCGATCATGCCCAGAATTTGAACGTATGTTGCAGCGTTCTGGGATTATCTTACTCAAATATTGGTTTTCAGTTTCAGATGAAGAGCAGGAGAAGCGCTTCCTTGAACGGATTAACACACCGGTGAAGCGCTGGAAGTTCAGCCCAATGGACTTAGAATCTCGCAATCGTTGGGCAGAATATTCTGCAGCCAAAGACAAAATGTTTGCCTACACCGACACCAAGCAGTGTCCATGGTGGGTCGTACCCTCTGATGACAAAAAGCGCGCTCGGTTAAACTGTATTAGCCATCTACTTGAACAAATTGACTATCAGGATATTACCTATCCAGAGATCGAGCTACCAGAGCTCAACAAAGAAGGTTATATTCGAGCTCCCATTGAAGAGCAAACTTTTGTTCCTGAAAAATACTGAAGCTCGTCAAGCCACTAGAAGAAACAGTATATCGCTGCGTGTTTAGCGCAGCGCATCATCAATACTTTGTTCACCCAGATGGCGCACATCTTTGCCTTTAACAAAGTAGATGATGTATTCGCAGATGTTTTGGCAGCGATCCCCTACTCGCTCAATTGCGCGTGCAGACCACATAACTTGAAGAATATGAGGAATATTCTTCGGGTCTTCCATCATATAAGTCATCAATTGACGAATAACGGCTTCATACTCCGCATCAATTTTATCATCCAGCTTGTACACTTCTGCAGCTGAATCGACATCCATTCGCGCAAACGCATCCAAAACCTGATGCAACATACCGATTGCTTGACGACAGAGTGGTTCAAGGGAAACCTGGAACATCTGCTCTTTTGATGACGGACTTTCAATCGCCACATAAGCCATTTTGGTTGCCACGTCCCCAATTCGCTCAAGATCGGTGATCGTCTTGATGATCGCCATGATCAAGCGTAAGTCTTTAGCCGTTGGCTGACGTTTGGCGATGATTCGCGTGCAAGCTTCATCGATAGAGACTTCCATCGCATTTACTTTATGATCGTCACGTACGACTTTACGCGCTAGCTCAATATCCTCTTTGTGCAGTGCCTGCATAGCAAAAGATAACTGCTGCTCAACCAGCCCTCCCATCGTCAGTACGTGGGTTCGGATGGATTCTAATTCGACATTAAACTGTCCTGATATGTGACGTCCAAAGTTCATGAAATATCGGTATCTCCCTTATTATCCGTATCTACCTGTGATGTAATCTTCCGTTTGTTTTTTCAATGGTGAAGTGAAAATTGAATCTGTATCTGAATACTCGATCAACTTACCCATATGAATAAACGCCGTATGATCGCTAACACGCGCTGCCTGCTGCATGTTATGAGTGACAATAACTACAGTATATTTGGTTTTAAGATCATTGATCAGTTCTTCTATCGTCAGAGTGGAAATTGGGTCCAGCGCAGAGGTCGGTTCATCAAGAAGTAATACTTCAGGTTCAATCGCAATGGCACGAGCAATCACCAAACGCTGCTGCTGACCACCAGACAAACCAAACGCATTTTCATGCAGCCTGTCTTTCACCTCTTCCCATAACGCTGCGGAACGCAGAGAGCGTTCAACAGCGTCATCGAGAACTCGACTGTTACGAATCCCCTGCAAGCGTAAGCCATACACCACATTTTCGTATATCGATTTTGGAAATGGATTCGGGCGCTGAAACACCATCCCAACACGGCGGCGTAGTGTCGCCACATCAACCTGTGGGTGGTAAATGTTTTTGCTATGCAGTTTCACTTTCCCTTCCACGCGGCACCCTTCAACCAGATCGTTCATTCGGTTGATACAACGTAAAAGTGTCGACTTGCCACAACCCGAAGGACCGATAAATGCGGTCACCTGACCTTTAGGAATTCGCATAGAAATATCGCTCAGTGCCTGGGTATTCTGGTAAAACAGATTCAGCTCTTCGATTGCAATCGCAGTCTGTTCTTCACTCAGGTTGTTGACGTCTAATGGCGCTTGATAGCCCAATGTCTGATTAACTGAAAACATCTCTTAATCTTGCCCCAGAGTTCGATATTTCTCGCGTAGGTTATTGCGAATACTGATCGCCGTCAGGTTCAGTCCGACGATGACACTCACCAGCAAGAACGACGTGGCGTAAACCAACGGCCTTGCACTTTCAATATTAGTGGTTTGGAAACCAACATCATAGATGTGGAAACCTAAATGCATGAATTTTCTATCCAGATGCAAAAATGGGAATTGGCTATCAACCGGCAAGCTAGACGCCAATTTTACCGCCCCCACCAGCATCAAAGGCGCTACCTCGCCAGCTGCACGGGCAACTGCTAGAACTAGTCCAGTAATGATCGCGGGGCTTGCCATTGGTAATACAATTCGCCACATCGTCTCAAACTGAGTTGCTCCGAGCGCCAAAGAACCATGACGGACGGAACTTGGGATGCGGGTCAAACCTTCTTCGGTAGCCACGATCACAACAGGGAGCGTCAGTACCGCCAATGTTAACGCTGACCAAAGGAGACCCGGCGTACCAAATGTCGGCGTTGGCAACTTCTCAGCATAAAACAGAGAATCGATTGAACCACCTAAGGTATAGACAAAGAAGCCGAGTCCAAATACCCCATAAACAATTGATGGGACACCCGCGAGGTTTATAACCGCGACACGAATCAAACGAGTAAAAGCATTATTTTTCGCGTATTCGTGGAGATAAATTGCAGCAATCACGCCCAATGGCATAACGATAATCGACATGATCAGCACCAGCAGAACCGTACCGAACATGGCAGGAAAAACGCCACCTTCAGAGTTCGACTCTCTAGGATCATCGGATAAGAATTTCCATGCCTGATGTGCCCACTGAGCCACTTTTTCAACGACCGTCATTTGATTCGGATACCACACATCCAAGATCCGACTAAGCGGGATTCGGTACTGATTGCCCTTCATATCTTCGACAATCAGGCCTTGCTGAGCCAATGCTAATCTCAGTGCATCCAGCTGAGATTCCATTTCCGCAAGTTGCTGGCTAAACATGCTCGATTGAGCGTCATAACGTTTGATGAATTCTGTATCTAAGCGACCATTCAGTTCACGCCTTTTCTTCTCTAAACGCAACCTGTCAGACTGAGCACTGATCACTTTGATCTGCTTCTCTACCAAGCGGTCAATTTTGGTCCGTTGCTTATCGGCAAATACCAGCGCGCGTTCAACATCGGTTTTAGCCTGCTCGCTTACCTTGCCATCAGCAGTAAAATATCCTTTCGGTTGACCGTAAAAGTCCCCACCTCGAGTCCGTTCAATCACCGCCCAACCTCCAGGCTTTGAACGTTCAAGTAAATCGACTTCCAGAATAGAAACAAAATCAGCAGGGTAAATATCCCGATTGGCAATCTTAATACTCAGTCTTTGAACTAAGCCTTTCTCTTCGACTTCAGGAGTGAGCGCAATGTCCATTTCACGTAAGTGGCTGATCGGCACATATTCTTCAGCATAAAGCTGACCAATCAAGACGTCACCCTGTTCGGTTTTCCACTGGTAAAGGGGAGCAGGCCAGAAATAGGACAAACCTTTCCAACCGATAAGCAGCAGCAAACCAAGCACTGACAGCAAACTAATGCTGACTGCTCCGCCTGTTAGCCAGACCCAAGGTGAACCGGACTTTAGCCACTTAAACACGAACAATGACTCTCGGATAACTTCGATTACAGCGCACGATATTTATCCCTTAACCTTTGACGAACCCATTCCGCGAGCGAGTTAACCGCGAAAGTAAACACCAGCAAAATCAGCGCCGCCAAAAACAGAATGCGATAGTGAGAACTGCCCACTTCCGACTCAGGCATTTCAACGGCAATAGTGGCAGACAGGGTGCGCATACCTTCTAGAATATTCCAATCCATGATTGGCGTATTACCTGTAGCCATCAGCACAATCATTGTCTCGCCAACGGCACGCCCCAGCCCCATCATGATGGCAGAAAAGATACCTGGGCTTGCGGTGAGTAGCACAACATGGATCAGGGTTTGCCACGGCGTAGCACCTAAGGCGAGAGAGCCATCTGATAGATGTTTCGGCACCGAGAAAATCGCATCTTCTGCGATGGTGAAAATGGTAGGGATAACAGCAAAGCCCATCGCAAAACCGACCACCAGCGCGTTACGCTGATCAAAGCCAATTCCCTGCTCGGCAAGATACGCACGGACATCGCCATTAAACAACCACTGTTCAATATTGCCACTCTGACCCAAAATCACGACAGTAAACAGCACCATCGCAGGCATCAGAATCAGCGCATGCAAACCATTGGGGAATCGACTGATCCAGGTACGTGGTAGCTTGTGCCAAATCGCCCCGATGGCAACGGTCGAAATGGGTAAGAACAGCATCAACGACACCACAGCCGCCAGGTGGCTCTCTACAATCGGCGCAAACCATAGCCCGGCTAAAAAACCAATGATCACGGTTGGCAGCGCTTCCATCAGTTCAATCGAAGGTTTTACCACGCGGCGCATAGATGGCGTCATAAAGTAGGCCGTGTAGATGGCGCCTAATACGGCAATCGGCACAGCAAACATCATGGCAAATGCCGCCGCTTTTAACGTACCAAATGCGATGGGTACAAGGCTGAATTTGGCTTCAAACTCATCGTTAGCCGATGTAGTTTGCCAAACAAATTCCGGCTCTGGATAACTTTCATACCAGACTTTCTGCCATAGTGAAGATAATGAGATTTCAGGGAATGGATTATCAACGTAAGCCACATTGAGCTGCGAGTCGGATAGGGTTAGCAGGTGCTTTTCATTGTTAGACATTGCCGCCAGTTGCGGCGCTTTATCGTAAGCTCGTTTAAAAATCACCAGTTTTTCACTGGTGGTATAATGGCTCTGCACCGTGCCATTAATGTAGAAGCTGTAAAAACCCTTGCGGTACGTATCAGGCAGCAAGAATTGCAGCTGCGACGCCAGTTTAAAATCACGAATCTGAGTGAGGTGCCTTTGCCCGTCACTCAGCACATCAAACCATTGAGAGACCAGCCCATCCTGATGACTGACCAACAAAGAATATGCGCCAGACAACAGCTTAATATCCGTCACCGCGTGTTTGCTCTCGCCCTGACTCAAATCGACCACTTCACGTACTACGAAGCTTTCAATACCTTTTTTGGCAATCACGACTTCAGAGCCGGTTCTTAGGTAAAGCGTGTTGCCGTCAGGCGTGAGAAGCAACTGGTCGAGGTCAACAAATGGCTTAGGAAACTCGAAATTCTGAATGTGCTGATTAGCATCACGCCAACGAATTCGAACACGGTTATCTTGGTAAAAACCAGCTAAGGTGACGTTGCTATCCACAGCAAAAGCAAACGACCTTAGTGCTGAGCCTGACTCTGTCTGCAAATCAAAATCTAAAGGAAAGTTATCCACTTCGGGAGAAAATATACGCTGCTCGCCCTGCAGAAGACTGGTCATCTCAGGCCGATATAATAACACTTGTCCGTTAGCGGTTGCCGCACCTAACCAGCCCTGAGCAGGGTTAGCCGAGCTGTACAGTGAGTACTCAGTACCTAGTTCAACCGATAAACTAGGCTGTTGTGACCAGCTCGTCAGCGACCAAAAGTCAACATAGCCGGCCTTAGATACCACATAGGCATGCTGGCCATAATCATCAATTCCAGCCGCCACTGGCGCTTTAGTGGTAATCGATTGGATAGCAACATTTGGAGTGAATTTTGCGTCAGAAAAAAGAGGCAGGACCATCATTGCCAGATAAACGAAGATCAAAACCAGCGCAGCCAAAACACCGACACCGCCTGTCGATACCGCTAGCCGAACTAAACGATCTTTGATTAGTCGCTTTCGATCACGTTCTCGCAATGAAAATTCGGCTTTGGCCATTTCTCTCACTTACCTGCATTTGCCCATGGGTATAATATGTCGATTAGGTGACAATTATATTACAGATCGCAATAAACAACTGAAAATAATGCAATAAGATCGTGCAATAAAAGTGTCATATAAACCCCTTAATTTCTAATCCAGTTTTATTTTTACCACCTAAATTTGGTTAGACTCGTCAGTAAAGGTCAGGTTATGAGTGCAGAAAAGCTTTACATTGAAAAAGAATTGAGTTGGTTGTCTTTCAATGAACGTGTGCTCCAAGAAGCCGCAGATAAAACGGTGCCACTCATCGAGAGAATTCGTTTTTTAGGTATATTTTCCAATAATTTAGATGAGTTTTACAAAGTCCGATTTGCTGATGTCAAACGGCGAATCCTAATCAATCAGGAGCGCGGTGGTAACGACAACTCCAAACACTTGCTGACTAAAATGCAGACTAAGGCTCTCAAACTCAACGAACGCTTCGATGAGTTGTACGCTGAGCTAATCCGCGACATGGCACGCCGACGCATCTTCCTAGTCAATGAAACTCAACTCAACGAGTCGCAAGAAAAGTGGATCAAAAAATACTTCCGTAATCAGGTACTCCCGCATATCACCCCTCTTCTAATGCGAGACGATATTGATGTCCTGCAGTTTCTTAAAGATGAGTACGCTTACATCGCGGTTGAACTACGTAAAGAAGAACAAAATCAGTATGCGTTGATCGAGATCCCAACTGATCACCTGCCCCGCTTTGTGATGGTACCCGAGCAGAAAGGCAAACGACGCAAAACCATTATCTTGCTCGACAACATAATTCGTTATTGCCTTGATGAGCTGTTTAGCGGCTTTTTTGATTATGAAGAGCTGAACGGTTACGCAATGAAAATGACTCGCGACGCAGAATATGATCTTAGCCATGAGGTGGAACATAGTCTGCTCGAACAAATGTCAGAAGGGGTAAGTCAGCGTCTGACGGCAATGCCAGTCCGCTTCGTTTATGAACGTGATATGCCGGAAGAAATGTTGGAGTTTCTGTGCCATAAACTGCAAATATCCAACTACGACAGTTTGATCCCCGGTGGGCGTTACCACAATTTCAAAGACTTCATCGGCTTTCCCAATGTCGGACGCGAGTATTTAGAAAACAAGCCATTGCCACCGATGAAATGTGCAGATTTCGACGGCTATGCCAACAAATTTGATGCGATCAAGAATCAGGACATTCTACTTTACTACCCGTACCACAGCTTTGAGCATATTTCTGAGTTAGTCCGCCAAGCTTCGTTCGACCCTAGGGTGCTCAGCGTTAAGATCAATATTTACCGAGTTGCCAAAGACTCTCGTTTAATGAACTCATTGATCGATGCAGTACACAATGGCAAGCAGGTCACGGTTGTTGTAGAACTGCAAGCTCGATTCGACGAAGAAACCAATATCGAATGGTCAAAGGTCCTGACCGAAGCAGGCGTGCAAGTCATTTTTGGCGCACCGGGTCTGAAAATCCATGCTAAGCTGCTACTCATTAGCCGTCGAGAAAACGATGAGATCGTACGCTACGCCCATATCGGAACTGGTAACTTTCATGAAAAAACGGCCCGCATTTATACCGATTTTTCTCTACTGACTGCCGATCCGGAAATCACCAATGAAGTACGTAATGTCTTCGGATATATCGAAAACCCATACCGCCCAGTGAAGTTTGAACACCTGATTGTTTCACCACGTAACTCACGCCAACAACTGTATCGTTTGATCGACAGTGAAATCGCCAATGCTAAAGCTGGTAGAAAGGCCGCCATTACCCTGAAAGTGAATAACATAGTCGACAAAGGGCTAATTAATAAGCTCTACGGTGCCAGCGCTTCTGGAGTAGATATCAAGATGATCATCCGCGGGATGTGTTCATTGGTCCCTGGAGTCGAAGGAGTGAGTGAAAATATCAAGATCATCAGCATCGTTGATCGTTTTCTTGAGCACCCGCGGGTCATCATCACCCACAATGACGGCGATCCACAAGTTTACATTTCCTCTGCTGACTGGATGACGCGCAATATCGACTACCGCATCGAAGTTGCTGCTCCAGTACGTGACCAACGTCTTAAACAGCGAATTATTGATATCATTAACATCCACTTTACAGATACAGTAAAAGCCCGCTGGATAGACAAAGAAATGAGCAATACCTATGTTCCGAGAGGTAACCGTAAGAAAGTTCGCTCGCAAATTGCCATTTATGACTATCTTAAAAATGTAGAAAAACAAACAAAGAAACGAAAAGAACAGTCCCTTACTGATGACTCAATCTCTGGAAATTCGTGATGTTGCCGCGATTGACCTTGGCTCTAACAGCTTCCATATGGTGGTGGCTCGTGTCGTAGACCAAGATCTGCAACTGGTCAGCCGACATAAGCAGCGAGTTCGTCTCGCTGCTGGCTTAGATGCTCAAAAAAACCTAGATAATGCTTCGATTGAACGAGGCCTTGAATGCCTTGCAATGTTTGCCGAACGCCTACAGGGCTTCGAAGAGTGCAATGTACGTATTGCGGCTACGCATACTCTTCGCCAAGCCAACAATGCCCATATATTCCTCCAACGTGCGAGAGAAGTACTGCCATTTCCTATTGAAATCATCCCCGGCGTCGAAGAAGCACGTTTAATTTACCTTGGGGTGGCGCATACCCAACCAGAATCAGACTCAAAACTTGTGGTTGATATTGGTGGCGGCAGTACTGAGATGATCATTGGCAAGGGGTTTGACCCGGAGCTGATCAACAGTAAACAAATGGGTTGCGTCAGCTATACCAAGCTTTATTTTGCCAACGGTAAGCTCTCGCGTAAAAACTTTTCTAAAGCAATACTCGCAGCTGAACAAAGGTTGGAATCCATTGCCCATCGTTACTGTAAGAAAGGTTGGGAGATTGCGTTTGGCTCGTCAGGTACAATTAAAGCGATTCGGGAAGTCTTAGTTGGCATGAGCTATGAAGATGGCATTATCACCGCTAAGCGCCTCGACAAGTTAGTCGAAAAGCTGTGTGAATGGCCCACGATTGAGGATATTGTTCTCAGTGGGTTAACACCAGACAGAAAGCCTGTTTTTGCCGCCGGCGTGGCCATTCTGATGGCGATCTTTAAAGACCTCAAAATAGACGAAATGCACTTTTCAGAAGGTGCATTACGTGAAGGTTTGCTATTCGAAATGGAAGATGGCTTCAAACGTTCAGATATCCGGATGAGAACCACGGAAAACCTAGCCAGCAAGCATTTAGTTGATCTTGACCATGCGGCAAAAATTAAACATCAGGCGCAATCTTTCCTGCAACAGGTGCATCAGGATCTCGGCATCAAAAAGAGCTCAGAGCTGTTTGATTTACTCGACTGGAGCGCACTGCTGCATGAAGTCGGTCTCAGCATCAGTTTACAAGCCTTCCATCGCCATTCCGCTTATATTCTTCGTCACACCTACATGCCCGGTTTCAACCGTGAACAACAAAGGGTGCTGGCCATGCTAGTCCGCTTCCAGCGTAAAGCACTTAAACTACATGAAATGGAAGAATTCACACTATTTAAGAAAAAACACATCATTGGTGTGATTCGTATCTTACGCCTCGCTATCTTGCTCAACGGCCAACGTAACGAAGACGCTTTGCCAAAACTGATGTTGAGCATAGACGGCGATAGATGGACATTGAGTTCAGAGGATGATGAGTGGCTAGAACACAACAAACTGCTGCATGCCGATTTGATGACGGAACAAGAATACTGGAACAACGCCGGTTGGGCGCTGAATTTTTAAGTATGTAACCTGAGGTGGATGATAGATGTCGGTAGTGTTATCAGGCCACCTCAAGCAAGTTTGATACACGCACAGTGACGAGCTTCAAATCAGACAGTTAATCGACAATGCCTACTTTTGCCAGCTCACTACGTGCAATCTCTGCGGAGATCGGCACATAACCATCTTTTTCAACCAGTTTTTGCCCTTGCTGTGAGTACATAAAGCGAACGAATTCCCGCTCAATCGGCGGTAATGGTTTAAACGGGTTCTTGTTTACGTAAACATAGAGATAGCGTGAGAGTGGGTACTTACCTGTCAGAATATTTTCCTGACTCGCCTCAATGTAATCCTCTCCCTGCTTGGCAATGGGAAGCAGTTTCACTCCGGAGACCTTGTAGCCTACCCCTGAGTAGCCAATAGTATTGATCGCAGAAGCAACAGACTGAACAACAGACGCTGAGCCCGGCTGCTCATTGACATTACTTTTAAAGTCCCCGCCACACAGCGCATTATTCTTAAAGTATCCATAAGTACCGGAGACCGAGTTACGACCGAACAGCTGCATACTGCGTCTAGCCCAATGATAATCGAGCCCTAGCTCAGCCCAAGTAGAGATAGACTGAGTTCCACCACAACGCAGCGTTGCAGAAAAAATATTGTCTAGCTGCGTAAAGTTGAGCCCTTTCAGCGGGTTGTCTCGGTGAACGAAGATTCCAATCGCATCAATGGCGATTCTAAGTTCTGTTGGCTTGTAGCCGTGTTCACGCTCAAAGGCTTCAATTTCCCGATTTCGCATCGGTCTGCTCATTGGACCGAATTGAGCGGTACCTTCGGTTAATGCTGGCGGAGCCGTTGAAGAACCAGAGGCTTGTACCTGACCATTCACGCTCGGGTAAAGTTGCTTAAACTCTTCTACCCACAAGGTTGTCATGCCGGCTAATGTGTCAGAACCAACACTGGTTAAACTCCCGGTAACACCGGGGACTTTTTGATATTCAGATAGGTTCGCCAAAGCCGCTTGGACAGCAAAGGAAAAGCTGGCAGAAACAATTAGAGTCGTGAGCGCCAACTTCATTAATTCACCACCAAGCGCGGTGGTAGAACGAATGAGAATTTACTGCCGACACCCACTTCAGACTGTATTTCTAGATGCGAGTCGTGATGCGTCAAAGCGTGCTTCACGATCGCCAGACCAAGGCCGCTTCCTCCGGTATCCCTAGATCGTGCTTTATCCACTCGATAGAAACGCTCAGTGAGTCGGTGTAGGTGTTGAGGCTCAATGCCTTCACCACCATCTTCCACTTCTAAACATGCACCTTGCGCTGTCTGATACCAGCGAACCCTGACATCCGCGCCTGCTGGTGTGTATTTCACCGCGTTATAAACCAAGTTCGAAATGGCACTGCGTAATTGGTCTTCATCACCAAGTACACGCAGGCTGTTATCAATATCAAAGTTCAGCTTATGCTGCTGATCGCCACTCAGGCTCGCCGCTTCTTTCTCCAATACATCAAGCATGGCTGGGACATTCACTACATCTTCCAGTTCATGCATGGGTGCCGCTTCAATCTTGGATAATGTGAGCAGTTGATTAACCAAGCTGTTCATGCGATTGAGCTGCTCGGTCATGACACCATGGGCTTTACTCCACATCGGGCCAACCACCATATCTGGGTCTTCGGTCATTTCCAGATAGCCTTGCAACACCGTCATTGGCGTGCGCAGCTCATGAGAAACATTGGCAAAGAAGTTGCGACGCATGCCTTCCAACTGTTTGAGCTGGGACACATCACGCACCACCATCAGGTGCTCACCTTCAGTGTACGGCACAATACGCAGCTCAAGCATACGCTCGACATTGAGTGGCGAGCGCATCTCTAGAGGCTCAGAGAAATCTTGTTTATTAAGATACTTAATGAAATCTGGCGTGCGGATAAGGTTGGAAATCGGCTGACCTGAATCGTCCGGCCAACGGAAGCCTAATAGGTGTTGGGCGAGCTTGTTGCACCAAACAATGTTGCCTTCACTACGAAACACAACAACTGCATCCGGTAAGGATTCAGCACCATTGCGGAATCGGCGAATAAGATTGGTCAGCTCTTTGCGCTTTTTGCGCTGGCGCTGCTGCAAGCGGTAGATACCGTTGAATAACGATTCCCAGTTACCGCTTCCCGAAGGTGGTGTCAGGCGCTTTTCATCCCACAACCACGCAGAAAGGCGCATCTGATTATGCAGATGCCATACAAGCTGCAAAACCGTGGCCGCTAGAAGCAACCACGGCATATGACCGAAAATCCATCCGACAATCACCCAAGGGGTGTAAAAAAAGCCAGCTCCCAGGCTAGCTTTTTCCAAGTTAACCGCTCTACCACTTACCTCTCCAGATGGTAAATTTACATTATGCCTTTGTTGAGAAACGGTAGCCTGCACCACGTACCGTTTGAATCAATTTGTCATGGCCTGCCGCTTCTAACGCCTTACGCAGACGACGAATGTGCACATCAACAGTACGGTCTTCAACATACACGTTGGTTCCCCATACGTTGTTCAGCAGTTGCTCTCGGCTATAAACTCGCTCTTGGTGTGTCATAAAGAAGTGCAGCATCTTGAACTCAGTTGGGCCCATATCCAGAGGCTGATCGTTCGCAGTTACACGGTGCGAAACAGGATCCAGTTTCAAGCCCTGCACATCAATCACATCTTCTAGTGCCGTTGGTGTCACACGGCGAATCACCGCTTTAAGACGCGCCACCAGCTCTTTTGGCGAGAATGGCTTAGTAATGTAGTCATCTGCGCCGACTTCTAGACCACGAACCTTGTCTTCTTCTTCACCACGTGCTGTTAACATCACAACTGGAATGTTGCGCGTCAGCTCTTCACGTTTCATGTGTTTGATGAAGTTGATGCCGCTGCCACCAGGTAGCATCCAGTCTAGCAATACTAGATCTGGGAAGGGTTCAGCTAGCTTAGTCACCGCACTATCGTAGTCTTCAGCTTCGACGGCTTGGTAACCTTTTTGCTCAAGAACAAAGCAAAGCATTTCACGAATTGGTGCTTCGTCTTCAACAACCAGAATCCTTCTAGACATAATTGAGTAACCTTTGAGTTAGTTGAATTTAATCGGGCATTTACCCTTTGCAACGATAGGCATTATTACCATCAATTATGACACTTTTGTGACCTTTGAAAACAAATTTTCATATAACTTTCATCCCACTATTGCGTGCTTCCATTAGGACAAGCAGGATAAAAGTCTTTATGATGAGCGGCCAAACTTCAGGTATAGAGAAAGTGTATGTGGTTTAAAAACTGTCTGGTTTACCGTTTTAACCGAGATATTGAATTCAAAGCAGACGAGCTGGAAAAGCAGCTTGAAGAGTTTCGTTTTACGCCTTGTGGCAGCCAAGACAAGCAAAAGTTTGGCTGGGTCACTGCAATGGGTAAACATGGCGACATGATGACTCACGTGTCTGAAAACCGCATTCTGATCTGCGCGAAGAAAGAAGAAAAAATGCTGCCAGCGTCGGTGATCAAAGAATCACTCAATGCAAAAGTTGAGGCGATGGAAGCACAAGAGGGCCGACCTCTGAAGAAAAAAAGAGAAAGACAACCTCAAAGATGACATTGTCATGGATTTGCTACCGCGTGCATTCAGCCGCAGCAACCATACCTTTGTACTTATCCTGCCTAAAGAAGGCTTTATTCTGGTCGATGCCAGCAGCTATAAGAAAGCGGAAGATGTGCTCGCCCTTCTACGTAAAACCATGGGCAGCCTACCTGTTGTGCCAGCCATTCCAGAGAAAGCCGTTGAAACCACGTTAACTGAGTGGGTGAAAACCGGCGACACTCCGGTTGGGATGCAGATGCTGGATGAAGCTGAGCTTAAGTCGGTTCTCGAAGAAGGCGGCGTGATCCGCTGTAAGAAACAAGAACTGACGGCAGACGAAATTCGCAGCCACATTGATGCCGATAAGGTAGTGACTAAATTAGCCCTCTGGTGGCAAGAGCGTATTGAGTTCATTCTGGCCGAAGATGGCAGCATCAAGCGCCTTAAATTCTCTGATGACCTGAAAGATCAGAATGATGATATTCCTCGTGAAGATCAAGCCGCACGATTTGACGCCGACTTCTCACTCATGTGCGGTGAGTTAAGCGCATTCCTGCCAAACTTATACGAGTGTTTAGGCGGTTTGCCTCACCCTAACGCTTAATCCCTTCTCTAGGTGCTCGGCATGTTCGAGCGCCTACCTATAATCTCCTTACCTAAGTTATGGACTTTTTTCTAGTCACAGGTCACGTTTTGGCGTAAAATTTGCGCCCCAATTCCATAAGGTGGAATGGACCTGACTTGAGATCAGACTAAGAGAATTATGAAATGACAACTGAGAAAGCATTCGTACCTGAGCTACTGTCACCAGCGGGTAGCCTGAAAAATATGCGTTACGCCTTTGCCTATGGTGCAGACGCGGTATACGCAGGCCAGCCTCGTTACAGCCTTCGCGTACGTAACAACGAGTTCAACCACGAAAACCTAAAAATTGGTATCGACGAAGCGCACGCCCAAGGCAAAAAGCTTTACGTGGTATGTAACATCCAGCCGCACAACTCCAAGCTAAAGACCTTCATCCGTGACCTGAAACCGGTGGTTGAAATGGGCCCTGATGCGCTCATCATGTCAGATCCTGGTCTGATTATGATGGTTCGTGAAGCATTCCCAGAAATGCCAATTCACCTGTCCGTTCAAGCCAACGCCGTCAACTGGGCAACGGTTAAATTCTGGGCAGCTAATGGCGTTGAACGTGTGATTGTTTCTCGCGAGCTTTCTCTGGAAGAGATCGAAGAAATTCGTCAGCACTGCCCTGAAACTGAACTTGAAGTGTTCGTTCATGGTGCGCTTTGTATGGCTTACTCTGGTCGTTGTCTCCTATCTGGTTACATCAACAAGCGTGATCCTAACCAAGGTACATGCACCAATGCATGTCGTTGGGAATACAACGTCGAAAAAGGCAAAGAGAACGACTCTGGCGATATCGTTGAAGCCTTCGACCCCAATGAAGCACAAGCGGTTGAAGTGCAAGATGAGCGCCCTGAGGCAACACTTGGTCTAGGTAAGCCAACCGACGAAGTGGTACTGCTTTCTGAAAGCCACCGCCCAGAAGAAAAGATGGCGGCGTTTGAAGATGAGCACGGCACTTACATCATGAACTCAAAAGACCTGCGTGCCATTCAGCACGTTGAGCGTCTGACTAAAATGGGTGTCCACTCACTCAAGATTGAAGGTCGTACTAAGTCATTCTACTACTGTGCACGTACTGCACAGGTTTATCGTAAAGCGATCGACGATGCTGTCGCGGGCAAGCCATTCGATGAAAGCCTGATGACCACGCTTGAGAGCCTAGCTCACCGTGGCTATACAGAGGGCTTCCTGCGTCGTCATACGCACGATACTTACCAAAATTACGACTACGGTTATTCCGTATCTGATGCACAGCAATTTGTCGGTGAATTCACGGGGAAGCGCCGTGGTGATTTAGCTGAAGTTGAAGTAAAAAACAAATTCTTGGTTGGTGACAGCCTTGAGCTTATGACACCAAAAGGCAACGTTGTCTTTACTCTCGAAGCGATGGAAAACCGTAAATCACAACCCGTTGATGACGCAAAAGGAAACGGCCACTTTGTTTTCATTCCTGTACCTCAGGACATGGACTTAGAATACGGCCTGTTAATGCGCAATCTTAATAATGGTCAGGATACCCGTAACCCAACAGGTAAATAACCATGGCGTTGTTGATCACGGATAAGTGCATTAACTGTGATATGTGTGACCCCGAGTGCCCAAACGGCGCAATTACCATGGGTGACACTATCTTTGAGATCGACCCCGATCTTTGCACTGAATGTAAAGGCCACTATGAGAAGCCGACCTGCCAGTCGGTGTGCCCAATCACTAAGTGCATCATCACCGACCCAAATCATGTCGAGACTGAAGAAGAGTTGTTAGAAAAGTTCGTCATCATCCAAGGGTTAGCCTAAACAGAAAATGCCGCTCCACTGAGCGGCATTTTGGTTATTGTGTGCTGTCTTTTGCTATTTGTAGCTTAGCTCCGTCGCCTTACCTTTGAAGATTCGATAAACCGCGAAGGTATAAAGTAAGATCATCGGCATTACGACCATCACACCATAACCGACAATCATCAAAGTCGCAGGGGAAGAAGCCGCCTGCTTGGCTGTCATCATTCCCGGCACTACCTCAGGAAAAAAGCTATAAGCAAGTCCAAGGAAACTCAAAGCAAAGATCACCGTAACCCCAAAGAACGGCCAGCGAGCACCAAGGTCATTGACCATAGGAACCTGACGAAGATAGCGATCAACAAGGAATATCGTCATCAACACGATGATCGGCACGGGGGCCAGTAGTAACATTTCAGGGAAACTAAACCAGCGCAATGCAACCTGTTCATTGACTATCGGATTCACAACACTGACAACCAAGATGCCAGTGGCGGCAACCCACCCCGCTCTTCGGGACCATCGTGCGGAACGGATCTGCAGATCGCCTGCGGTTTTCAATACCAACCAAGCGCCACCGATATAGACATAAGCCGCAGCGACACACAAAGCACTCAACCAAGCAAAACCCAGAGCTTCACTACTTTGCTCAAACCCCATAATGTAACGACCGACCATATAACCTTGCGTCAACGCAGCGATCAATGAACCGACTCTGAAGCACCAATCCCAATGTGGTTTATGGTCTGCATTGGCCTTCGCTCGAAAGTCAAACGCGACACCACGCATGATAAGCGCAATCAACATAACGGCTGTCGGTAAGTAAAGTTCAGTCAGGATCAAACTGTGTGCCGTAGGAAAGGCAATCAGTAAAATACCGATCGCCAACACCAACCAAGTTTCATTCGCATCCCAAAACGGCCCTATGGAAGCAATCATTCGATCACGCTGCTTTTCATTGTCGCTCGGTAGCAACATACCTACACCCAAATCATAACCGTCTAGCACAGCGTACATAAAGACTGAGAAACCAAGCAGCAGCAGATAAATTTCCGGCAAATAGTCGAGCATCATTGCGCCTCCTGTTGGATCAGTGGTACTTGATGGGCAGTAACATCTTTACGTGCCAAATAAAACAGGGTGTGAATGTAAGCCACCAGTAACAACGCGTAGGTAGCTAAATACATCATTAGAGAAATCATCACACTACTTGAAGCTACTGACGTTACTGCTTCAGAAGTGCGTAGCACACCACTCACCAACCAAGGCTGTCGTCCAATTTCCGTAACGTACCAGCCAGCTAAAGTTGCCACCCAACCGGAAAATGTCATTGCTACAACGATCATCAAATAAGGTTTGGGTAGGCCAGAGCCGCGCGCAAGCTTCACTGCACCATACCAACTGACAAACAGCATCAACACTCCAACACCGACCATGATTCTAAAACCAAAAAATAACGGCTTTACTGGTGGATGATTGGGAGTAAACTCATTAAGGCCCTTTATTTCGCCATCAATGTCGTGAGTCAATATCAAACTTGCCAGGTTGGGAATGCCTATCTCGAAGTCATTACTACGCTGTTCCTCATTTGGTATAGCGAAGAGCAGCAATGGTGCACCTTTTTCGGTTTCCCATACCCCTTCCATCGCCGCGATTTTTGCGGGTTGATGTTCCAGCGTGTTTAAACCATGCAAGTCACCAACAAATATCTGTAGAGGAATAAAACCTGCCGCCGCGAATAGTGATACTCTCAGACCCAATTGCGCGGCACGATGATCGGGTTGTTTCAGCACTTGGTAAGCCGAGATACCCGCGATCAGAAAGCTCGCCGTCAAAGCAGAGGCTAGTAAAGTATGACCAAAACGATATGGTAGAGAAGGATTAAGAATAACCTCTTTCCAGCTCGTTACGTGAACGATGCCGTCAATCACTTCATAGCCATTTGGGGTATGCATCCAACTGTTGAGGACTAAAATCCAAAATGCAGACATCGTGGTACCGACAGCAACCAGTACCGTCGCCAAGGTATGAAACCACTCCGCAACCCGTCCACGTCCAAATAGCATAACGCCAAGAAATGTCGCTTCCATGAAAAAAGCAGTCATGACTTCATAACCGAGCAAGGGGCCAGCAACATTTCCGACTCGTTCCATAAAACCGGGCCAATTGGTGCCAAATTGGAAACTCATGGTGATGCCTGACACCACGCCGAGAGCAAAGGTTAAAGCAAAAACTTTTACCCAAAAATAGTATACATCCAACCAGATTGGTGATTGTGAGCGATTGTAGCGCCATTTAAAAAAGACCAGCATCCAAGCTAACGCTATTGTGATGGTCGGGAAAAGAATGTGAAAGCTGATATTGGCGGCGAACTGTATCCGCGACAGCATGAGGGTATCTAACATTTGGGTTCCTAAACAACGTGTCATTCTTTAAATGTCTTAAACTGTAATTTAATTACGAAAAAGACGACCGTTTGGATTAAAAATCAGAGAAAAATGAAGGGAAAATTTTCTCTCGGCATGATTTATATCAATTAAGAACAGCAAAATAGTAATAAAAATTGTCACAAATAACGAAAATAAGTAGCCAATTTAAACAAAAAGATAAGAAATGTAATCTAGAGCAGCAAATAAATGACCGTTCGGAATTTTCGAGTTTTTAATTCGAAATACGTGAAATAAAGTTACAAATCATTAGTACGCTCAGCCATAGACCTATCCAATAGCTCGATACACTGAGTTGGCATTATTTTCCGCTTTTTACTTTTTGCTTGGTAATGGCAGCCTTAGCTGCTGCGGGTTTAGGCTGAGGTTTCCAGCTAGACAGTTCAGCCCCACATCCATCACCTTTAGGGGGGCGGTCTGTGATTGACACTGACTGTTATCCTCTGGGCACTTGAGTCTGACGTGCATATGATAATGATGCCCCCACCACGGTCGCACTTTTCTCAACCAGCCCCGCTCAGACGATACTTCCTGTGTGCACAGTTTGTCTTTGATTACAGGGTGAACAAAAATGCGGGCTACCTTTTCATCACTCGCTGCCATTTTTATCAGCTCAAAATGGCGTTCATCCCAGTTTTGTTTAACCAATTGATACTGTTCGAGGTTAACCACACTCATTGGTTCAGGATCATTAAGCTGTTGCGAAGAAAGTTCACCATCAGCCAATTTTAGCCATATATCGATATCCAAGCCGGTCTGATGGCTCGAATGCCCAGAGGAGAAACGCCCCCCTTGAGGTAATGAGATATCACCAATCAGAATACGAGTGTTTAATCGTTGTGAAACCATATTGGCGAGGCGCTGAATAAAACTAACCGCTTGTGGATGAGCATAATAGCGTTGTTTATGGCTGCGCAATACTTGATACCCCTCCCCTTGAAGAGGCAGATCTACAGCACCTGAAAGGCAACCATTAGCATAACTACCAATCGATTCAGGAGGCTGTGTCGAAGGCGATCTAATCTTCTCCCATGGACTTGCCAACACAGTAGGTACCATGAGGGCAAACAGCACTAACCCAGTAAGCTTTGACCCGTTCATACTTCGCTTTTTCATTTTCACTTGTCACTAGTTTAGCTCAGCAATGCTCACCGTTGTCGTAAAACGTGGTCACCTCTATCGCTGTATAAATCACTCTTACGTCGATACCTTCTCCTATTTACTCGGTACCCGTTGAATAACAATAGCAGCCACCCTCTCCTGCGTTTGCTGCCCATGGCTAAACTCATAACACCTCAATAAACCGATACGCCTGCTTCCTTCACCTTGAGGATAAAACGCAGTGTAAACATGCTCGAATATCATACCCGCATTCGGGCAACTCATCGTTAGCTGGAGTTTATCAATCAAAGATTTCGATAAGGCTTGAACCTTTGCGGTTCTAATGCGCGAAAATATAAATGTGGCATGGATAGCACCCTTTATTGCCAGTTCCTCCATCATATCAAGCAAAACATTATGTCTTGTGACTGCGTTTCTTGATGATCTTAACTCAAGTGAACTAGGGTTAATAATGTACGCAATTAAATCGACTGGCTGGATCTCCTATACACCAGACGAAAGAGGAGGGATCGACAATATGGCACGACGAATGATTTACTTACTTGCTCTGATTTTCAGCTCTTTTTCGTTTGCCAAAGATTGTATTGGTGTGGTCCCAGCGGGCTCCGTGCATGACTTCTGGAAATCAGTCAAAGCAGGAAGTGAAAAAGCAGGCCAAGAGTTAGGCCTTAAAATTTACTTTCGTGGCCCCCACGATGAGTCCGATGTCAGTGCTCAGCGCTTCATCATAGATCAAGTCATGGAGAATGCCTGTATTGGCTTAGTCTTAGCACCAAATACCCAAGATAGGGCCTATGATGTCGCCCGTTTGAAAGAAGCGGGGGTACCCACAGTCTACTTTGATCGCGATACTGGCTCCCCTGATGTGGTTAGTGTTATTGCAACCAACAACTACCAAGCAGGCGTAATAGCTGGCCAGGAGATGGCCAAAAAGTTAGGGAATAAAGGTAAGGTGGCATTGCTTAGAATGAAAAAGGGCGTGATATCCACCGATGCTCGTGAAAAGGGCTTTACCGACGGCGCTACAGCATCAGGGCTTAGTATCACTATCGATAACTACCTAGGTACTAAAATTGGCGAGGCGCGCAAAAACGCAGAGCAAATTCTTGCACAGAAAACTGGCAAACTAGACGGCATATTTACACCGAATGAATCGACAACGTTAGCTGTTCTCATGGCACTCGATACTACTCCATCTACACAAGAATTGGTTCATATCGGCTTCGACTCCAATGACTCTCTGGTGAATGCACTAGAAAACGGTTCTATTTATGGACTGATCATCCAGCAACCTTTCGAAATGGGCTACAAAAGCGTCTATACCGTGTATCAAGCCTTCCTCGGTCAAGAATACTCCAAAAACATCGCTACTGAGACCATTTTTGTCACCAAGGAAAACATGCTTCTGCCTAGCGTCAATCAGGCATTGTTAATGAAATACGATTGATTCAGACGGTTAATTACCCCTGATAAAAACAAAAAGGCCGCTGACTTGTCAGCGGCCTTGCTCATACAAAGCTTTGTGCCTTATGGCATTTCGTCAAACTCTGCGCCTTCTTTCTCAACTTGAGGCGGCATCAAATGTTCTTTTGTAATACCCAGTTTCAATGCCAGTGCCGAAGCCACATAGATTGAAGAGTATGTACCCACAGTGATACCCAGTAGAAGTGCGGTGGCGAAGCCATGAATCATAGCGCCGCCTTGGGTGAACAGAGCAATCACTACGAACAATGTAGTACCGGATGTAATCAAGGTACGGCTCAATGTTTGTGTGATTGAGCTGTTCATGATTTCAGCTGGTTCGCCTTTACGCATCTTGCGGAAGTTTTCACGAATACGGTCAAATACAACAATGGTATCGTTGAGCGAGTACCCCACTACCGTCAGCAAGGCAGCCACAATTGTCAGGTCAACCTCGATTTGCATCAAGGAGAACACGCCAAGCGTAATGATAACGTCGTGTGCCAGAGCAAGTACCGCACCAGCCGCTAAACGCCATTCAAATCGTACCGAAACGTAAATCAGGATACAGATAAGAGAAACGATGATCGCCAAGCCACCAGCTTCGGTTAGCTCATCACCTACGTTTGGTCCGACAAACTCAATACGGCGCATTTCAACGCTTTCACCTGTGCCGTCTTTGATAGCAGAAAGAATCTGGTTGCCCAACGCTTCACCAGCAACACCATCACGAGGGCGCAAACGCACCATCACATCACGAGCACTACCAAAGTTTTGAACCGTTGCGTCACCAAAACCTTTTGCTTCCAGCGCAGTACGAATCTCTTCCAAATCGGCTGGCTGCTCAAAGCCAACTTCAATCAGCGTACCGCCAGTGAAGTCTAGGCCCCAGTTCAACCACTTGGTAGAAAGAGTAAAAATCGACGCACCAATCATCAGGATCGACAGCACGAAGGCGAATTTCGACCAACGCATAAAGTCGATCAATTTGTCTGCTTTTAGAATCTGAAACATAATAATTCCTAGCCTTAGATCGACAGTTTGTTGATGCGCTTACCACCGTACATTAGGTTCACGATACAACGTGTACCAATGATGGCAGTAAACATAGACGTTAAGATACCGATAGACAGTGTCACCGCGAAGCCTTTGATTGCGCCTGTACCTACAGCAAACAGGATAATTGCGGTAATCAAGGTGGTGATGTTGGCATCGGCAATGGTGCTGAATGCGTTCGCATAACCTTGATGAATCGCCTGCTGAGGGTTTCGCCCGTCACGTAACTCTTCACGTATCCGTTCGAAAATCAAGACGTTAGCATCGACCGCCATGCCGACTGTCAGAACAATACCGGCGATACCAGGCAAGGTCATTGTTGCGCCCGGAATCATCGACATCACACCAATAATCAGTACAAGGTTTACCATCAGCGCGGTATTGGCAATCAGACCAAACTTACGGTAGTAAAGCAGCGTGAATAGCATAACTGCCGCCATACCCCAGATACACGCCATGATACCCATGTCGATGTTCTGTTGACCCATAGATGGACCAATTGTCCGTTCTTCAACAATAGAAATCGGCGCAATCAGAGCACCTGCACGAAGCAATAGTGCCAGGTTGTGCGCTTCAGCCGCCGAATCGATACCTGTGATGCGGAAGTTACGGCCAAGCGCTGATTGAATCGTTGCTTGGTTAATCACTTCTTCATGCTTAGTCAGGATAACGCGACCATCTGCCGTCTTGCGTCCGCTGTCTTTATATTCAGCAAACACGGTTGCCATCAGCTTGCCAATGTTCTTCTTAGAGAACGCTGACATCTTGTTACCACCTTCGCTATCTAGTGAGATGTTAACTTGAGGGCGACCATATTCATCCACACTTGAGCTCGCATCAGTGATGCTCGAACCGCCTAGGATTACACGCTTTTTAAGCACAACTGGACGACCATCTCGATCTTGCTTGATTTCACTACCCGCTGGCGCGCGACCACTAGCTGCTGCAGCGAGATCCGCTTTGTCGTCGACTTCGCGGAATTCAAGCGTTGCCGTCGCACCCAGAATTTCCTTCGCACGAGCGGTGTCCTGAACACCTGGCAGTTCAACAACAATTCGGCTTGCGCCCTGACGCTGTACAAGTGGTTCAGCCACACCCAGTTCGTTTACACGGTTGCGCAGAATGGTAATGTTCTGCTCCACAGCGTAGTTGCGAATTTCGGTCAGGCGTTGCTCAGTAAAGGTAGCCGTCAGAGTAAAACGACCATCAGTCTCTGCATCGACAAATATCATATCAGGATGGTTTTGCTGCAGTAAGCGTTTGGCATCCGCAAGCTGCTCTTCATTACGCAGTAAGACTTCAACAGATTCTTGACCTGAAGGACGAATCGCACGATAGCGAATCTTTTCTTCACGCAGTTCACTACGGAACGCTTCTTCCTGCTGGCTGACCAGCTTTTCCATCGCTGCGTCCATATCCACTTCCATCAGGAAGTGAACACCACCGCGAAGGTCAAGGCCGAGCTTCATTGGCGCTGCGCCAACCGCTTCTAACCAGTCAGGTGTTGCAGGGGCTAGATTAAGAGCAACAATTTTGTCTTTACCTAGTGCTTCATTGATCACATCGCGAGCACTTATCTGAGTGTCGGTATCGTTGAAGCGTACAAGAATGGATCCATTTTCGAGAGCAATGGATTTATGAGATAAGCCCTTTTCATCAAGAGCTTCAGTGACAGAATCCAGCGTTGACATATCTACAGAGGCGCCACGCGCCCCTGTAACTTGAATTGCCGGATCTTCACCGTAGATATTTGGAAGTGCATACAATGCTGCGATAGCGATGGTAAACACCACCATCAAATACTTCCATAACGGATAGCGGTTAAGCACAGCGAGGATCCTTTAGCTGTTTTATAGAGACTTCAGCGTACCCTTTGGTAGCACTGCAGTAACGAAATCTTTCTTGATAACAACTTCGTTATTCGTGTTTAGCTCGATTGAGATGTAGTCGTTGTCTTCTGCAATCTTAGTGATTTTACCTACTAGGCCACCGCTAGTTAGAACTTCATCACCTTTACTCATGGAAGACATTAGGCTCTTGTGTTCTTTCACGCGCTTAGCTTGTGGACGGTAAATCATAAAGTAGAAAATGACCGCGAACATGCCAAGCATGATTAGCATTTCGAAACCACCACCTGCTGGTGCGCCTTCTGCTGCTGCGTGAGCTTGATTAATCATTAAAACAATCCTCTATTATTTTTTATTAATATTCCAAGTTGGGCCTACGCTTTTGAGTTTCAAGAGAAAGAATGACTATTAGCGATCACTCTCTCAAAAATTCACTGCGTTTGCCTACTTTATTAGCAAAAGCCTTTGGCAAAATGCCAAAGGCTTTAATTCTTTTATCTGGTCAATTACTGTTCCTTCGCCAGTGGCGGCACTTCACGGCCACGACGCTCATAGAACTCTTTGACGAACTCATCAAAACGATCTTCATCAATCGCCTTACGGATACTTTCCATCACACGTTGGTAGTAGCGCAAGTTGTGAATGGTATTCAGGCGAGCACCTAAAATTTCATTACAGCGATCTAAGTGATGGAGGTATGACTTAGAGTAATTTTGACAAGTGTAACAGTCACATTCAGGATCCAATGGTGTTGTATCCGTTTTATGTTTCGCATTACGGATCTTGATCACACCACCAGTCACAAATAGGTGACCATTACGAGCATTACGTGTTGGCATTACACAGTCAAACATATCAATACCGCGACGTACACCTTCTACTAAATCTTCTGGTTTGCCAACACCCATTAAGTAACGAGGTTTGTCTTCCGGAAGCTGTGGGCAGGTGTGCTCAAGAATACGGTGCATGTCTTCTTTTGGTTCACCAACGGCCAAACCACCGACTGCGTAGCCGTCGAAGCCAATTTCTGTCAAGCCTTTCACCGATACATCACGTAGGTCTTCGTAAACGCCACCCTGAACAATACCAAATAGGTTGTTCTCGTTTTCAAGCTTGTCGAAATGATCACGTGAGCGCTGTGCCCAACGCAGCGACATTTCCATTGACTTTTTCGCTTCTGCGTGTGTCGCTGGGTATGGCGTACATTCGTCAAAGATCATCACAATGTCAGACCCGAGATCTTTTTGGATTTCCATCGACTTTTCTGCGTCCATGAAAATCTTGTCGCCGTTTACAGGGTTACGGAAGTGTACGCCCTCTTCAGTGATTTTGCGGATGTCACCTAGACTAAATACCTGAAAACCACCTGAGTCTGTCAGGATAGGACCGTGCCAGTTCATGAAATCGTGCAAGTCGCCATGCATTTTCATAATTTCCTGACCTGGGCGTAACCAAAGGTGGAAAGTGTTGCCAAGCAGAATCTCTGCACCTGTGCCTTTTACTTCTTCAGGCGTCATACCTTTAACAGTACCGTAAGTACCAACTGGCATAAACGCAGGTGTCTGAACCGTACCACGCTCAAAGGTCAGTTGACCACGACGTGCAACACCATCTTTCTTCTTAAGATCAAATTTTAACTTCACGAAGCCTCCAATTGTCAGAGAAACAGTCTGACATTAAGTTCAGAGCAAAATAGTAATCATCTTGCTGTCTACCCTAACTAGTTAGGGTATATGAGGAGCGGTCGCCTTCCATGCGAGAGACAAATCAAACTTCTGATTTGCGTCCTAGCCTACTGCTAGCACTCGTAAATTGTTTGCGTTCAGTTCAATGCTGAACATAAGAGATTCCCTACTCGCTCGTTCCTCACTCTATGGAATGACAAAACCGTCATTCCTGAATCGAGGCACGAGATATCAGGAATCTCTCAAAGTAATCTATACCGTTTTCTTTTTAATGAACATTGAGTCGCCATACGAGAAGAAACGGTACTTGTTTTCGACTGCATGCTTGTATGCGTTCATCGTATTTTCATAACCTGCAAATGCACTGACCAACATGATCAGTGTCGATTCTGGCAGGTGGAAGTTAGTGATTAAACAATCCACTAACTGATATTCGTAACCTGGGTAGATAAAGATTTCAGTATCACCAAAGAATGGCGCAAGCGCTGTGCCTTTCTTCAATGCATCCTGCGCTGCACTTTCTAGTGAGCGTACCGAAGTTGTACCCACTGCGATGATTCGACCATTACGCGCTTTGGCAGCGTTAATCGCATCCACCACGTCTTGCGGTACTTCCACATACTCTGCGTGCATGTGATGGTCGTTGATATTCTCGACCTTAACCGGTTGGAATGTACCAGCGCCTACGTGAAGCGTCACATAAGCGAACTCAGCACCTTTCGCTTTGATCTTCTCAAGCAGCGCTTCATCAAAATGCAGACCAGCGGTTGGCGCCGCAACAGCACCCGGTTTTTCATTGTAAACCGTTTGGTAACGCTCTTTGTCTGAATCTTCGTCAGGGCGGTCAATATAAGGTGGAAGTGGCATGTGGCCGATCTCTTCCAAAACCGCCAACACGTTCTTCTCAGCATTGAATTTCAATTCAAACAAGGCGTCATGGCGGGCAACCATTTGTGCAGAATACTCGTCGTTCTCACCAATGAAGATGGTTGAACCTGGTTTAGGCGATTTAGAACAGCGCACATGAGCCAGAATGCTTTTTTCATCCAACACACGTTCAACCAATACTTCCAACTTACCGCCTGATTCTTTACGGCCAAACATACGCGCAGGAATCACACGAGTATTATTGAAAACCACGAGATCGCCCGGCTGCACTTGCTCAAGTACATCAATGAACGTGCCATCGCTTAGTTCACCACTGTTGCCATCCAGTTGAAGTAAACGGCTAGCAGTACGTTCAGGCTGAGGATAACGAGCAATCAGCTCATCAGGTAAGTCAAAGTGGAAATCAGATACTTGCATGTTACTAAATCTTTTGTCGTGGTTTATCTTGTCGTGATGGAAGTCGAACTGATTCTGTCACAAGCAGACGACGAGTTTTTCGCAGCCGACTAGTATATGCCGCACAAACGCAATAGCAAGGATTGAGGTGTGAAATATTGTAATCAATGTGGAATTAACAAGGGTATTGAGAAAGGCAATGAGGAAGGCTGTAAAGTTGAATGGATACTTTGTACATAATTCGCCACACCTTTTCCAAGGTTATCGGGGTGAAAACCCACCCAGCTCTCATACTCGCGAGTCAAAAATTACTATATTAAAAGAGACCACAACAATAACTCTATCACTCAGGAGGCAGCCATGATAAAAGTCGAAGATATGATGACGCGCACCCCCCATACCTTGCTGCGTTCGCACCTGCTTGCAGATGCAAAACATACCATGGAAGCACTGGATATTCGCCACGTTCCAATCGTTGATGCAAATAAGCAGCTACTCGGCGTAGTTTCCCAACGTGACGTGCTGGCCGCACAAGAATCAAGCTTACAGCAAATTCCAGAAAATCAGTCCTACACCTTGAATACTCCATTATATGAAGTCATGAAGACAGGTGTCATGACAGTTTCTCCTCAGGCTGGATTAAAAGAAAGTGCCATCTACATGCAGAAACACAAAGTAGGCTGTCTACCTGTCGTTGAAAAAGGCCAGTTAGTTGGAATTATCACCGACAGTGACTTTGTCGCGATCGCGATCAACTTGCTTGAACTACAGATAGAGAATGAACCGCAAGAACAAGAGTTCTGATAAGTTGTGTGCAGAGGATAACCAGCGTTCTGGAGAAAGAAACGCTGGTTTATCGTTCAGTCTGAGTTAGATGTGGGCTGCAACCTGTGTTTTCACATCATCTACTGTTCGACCAGACATTGGGATACCCTTAGAGCTGAATGTCCATTCTCCCTGCTTAAGGCTAAGCAAACCAATAAACACACCTGTATGCGGGCCTTGTTCTGACAGAGTAAAACGGCATATTTCCTTGGCAGAGCGATCCATTACACGACAAAATGCATTATCCACTTTCTGGAAAGACTGACCAGTAAAGCTGTTGACTGTAATTGCAAGGTGCTTCACCGACTTTGGAAGTTTCGGCAACGTAATACTAATCTGTTCGTCGTCGCCATCACCATCACCGGTACGATTATCGCCTTTATGCTTGATTGCACCGCAATTTGACTTAAGTTGCCCAAACCAAACGGTATCTACTTCTTTCAGGTCTTCGTCAAACAAAATACACGACGCATCGAGGTCAATCGAAGCAGGAGTAAATAGAGACGAAAAGAAACCTTTGGATTTTGCCACATCCCATCCAAGCCCAACCGTGACTTTGGAGAGTTTTTCAACCTCTTTTGTCAAAGAGATAGAAGAATTTTTTGATAAATTAATCGCCATTATGGTCTTCCTTATTGATAGCCAGCAACAATGTCGCCTAGCCCCAATTGATAGCCTGCTCCAACAGCATGGAACGACCATTCACTACCGTTTCTTACCAAAGAACCGAATTGAACTGCAGATTCATTGGCAAACTCTTGGCCCAAGCGGTATTCAGCGATTAAATTGCCGCTGAGTTCGTTATAAAGACGAATGTAACTCGTATTTACCTTTGAAAAACTGCCTTGGTCATTATGAATAGTCACAAATATCGATAACTCAGTCGCTTTTGGATCAACATTCGGAAGATCGATATGGATGACTTCGTCATCGCCATCACCCTCACCAGTTCGATTGTCACCCTCATGAACTACCGCATTTTGAGGGCACTTAAGGTTGTTATAGAAAACAAAGTGACTGTCGGAAATGAGCTTAGGTTGTTGTTGGGCATCATTGCTGCAAATAAATATACTGCAATCGAGATCCAATGGCGGCTCGTTTGCCAATAGATCCCAACCTAGACCCAACTTCAATTTAGTTAGTGCCGGTTCCACTTTATTAAGGTTAATTGAGCTGCCTTTTTCCAAATTAATAGCCATTATTCATTTCCTTTTTTATTTGTCATCAAGTTTGAAAGCTCTTGTCTCATGCTAACCATTTTCTCATCAGCTACCTTGCGGTTACGCGCACCTTCTTGTTCGATAGCGACGACATCTTCAAGTGTAGAGATAAGTGTTTGTTGAACATGCTCGAGCGTTTCAATATCTATTGCTGAACGCTGATTTGCTTGGGCTGTTTGCAAAGTATTTTGTCTTAAGAGATCTGCATTTTTGCGAATTAAGTCATTGGTGGCATCATCAATTTTTGAAGCAAGCTCCAGTGACTTTTTCTGTTCGAGCATGGAAATAGCCAACGTAAATTGCTTTTTCCATGATGGAATGGTTAGTGTTTTTATATTATTAAATTTTTCAATTAAAGTAATATTATTAGTTTGAACCATTCGAATCATAGGCGCTGTCTGCAACGCTAATAGCTGCAAACTCTTTAAATCATGTGTACGCTTTTGAATACGATCATAATTGGATTTCAAATCGCTCACCATTTGAGCTTTAAGAGGAGAGCTGTGCATTTCAGGATCAGCTGACAGTTCATCAATTTTATCTTTAACCAATAATCCTCTAGCTTCACCATATACTATTGATTGAGATAACGATTTATATTGAAGAATGTTCTGGTTAAATACAACATCAAGTTGTACTGATCTTTCTTGTAAACGATTTTGTTGTGAATCGACTTCTTTAACTACACGATCTAACTGTGTACTAACTGAATTAAATTGAGCGAGGATAGCTTCTTTAGTGTTACGGAATTTCTGAACAATCTTTCCAAAAAAGCTTTCCTTACCAACGAGGCTGGAAATATCCACTCCTTTCGCGAGTCCAATAACTGAATTTAAGTTATCGCCCATTTCCTCAAGATCTTTAGTACGCACATGCTTCAACATAGAATCAGAATATTCTCCAATTCTCTCGGCAGAAGATTGACCGAGTGTTGATATTCCATGAGAAGAAAATATATCGCTATCTTTTAACTGCGTATAAACTTGTGAATAAACCTCTCGGGAGTCCAATCCGGCTTCTGTTAGTTCCTTCTGATACATTTCAATGGCAACATTGAGTTGTGAATCAAGTTTATTAAGATCAATTTGAGGTAATAACTCACCTGTTATTGGTGTGGTTTCAACCACTGTATTTGACATAGCTCTACTTGGACTAAAGCTCGCAGGTTTAAAAGTCATTTATTGAAGATCCTCTATATTTTTAATTAGGGTTTGCTGAATATCATTGAGTTCGTAATACATAGTAGCATCATTAGATTCATCTACAGCAATAACGCTCAGAAACTGTTGTTTCCATACTTGAATAATATTCACTTTAATCTCTTCAAGTCTTTCGAAACTAGTCACTAGATTACTGGTATATAATTCCATTTGTGGGAATGTTAATTCTATAGACTGACCAAGCGCTTTAAGGTTATTTAACTTTCTATCCCAACGCTTCAACGCTTCTTTATTTCCATCCCTAAATAGCTCAGGTAAATCCCTGTTTATTTGGCTATCTATTCCGGAGCGGCTTTCGATAATTAATGTGAGCGCAATAATATTTAGCCTTACTTCACTCTGTAATTTCGATAGTTCCTGAGACCATTTTCTAAATTCATCCAAAGTTGTATGCGTTTCATTTAAATTATCAAATATTCTATTTATCCTAAGGTCAATACGGTCACTAACACTATCGAATTCAAACTTAAGCTTACGTATCTTTTGTTTCTTACTGCCTAAAAAACTAGATATTTTTGTTGATATTTTATTTGGATTAAATATGTTTATATCAATGCTTTTCGCTAATTCAATGATAACCTTACCCAATTCAAGGATTCGGTCAACTTTACCTATCTTTGCGTAATCGGACAAAAATCCTTGTACATCTTGGAATCGTTTTGAAAGCTGGCTACCAAACTCAATTTGACACGAAGGGTCATCGAAATTTATTGCAGACTTAATATTACTTATGATCAAATGCTCTCCTTTAGAAAGCACTAATCCGTTAAACTCTTTTTCACAGAGTAACTCAATTCTTTGTATCAGAGATTCATCAATATCGACAACATCACTCTGAATCGATTTAATTTTATTACTAAACAAGACTGATGGTTTTCTATCAACACCTTGGTTAGAGGAACCGTTTTCTGATTTGATCGATTCTTTCAATGACTCTTCGCTTGCAGGAGACTCATCGTGTTTATTTCTCGAAGAGGCAACGCCAAAAAACTGCTTTACCTTTGGGCTACCCGAAGAAGATTGAAGTGACGAGGAGGCGTCATCTTCAAGGTTCTGGCTTTTATCCGATTTACTTGCCACTTTGTGATGAAAAGTCTTTATCATATAAAATATTCTTCTTCAGTAACAATCAACAAAATAGTTCAATTGATTGTTTATTATTTATAAATAATGATTAAATTTTATATTGTAACTGAATTTAATCATTGGCTCCTAAAAGCTGCTTCAGTAATAATTAAAAGAATTCGCTAAATGTTTCGTTCTTTGGGCCCAGTTTCGGTGGCAGGCCGTTTCCATCATTTGTCCACTCATTTGATAAATTGCTGGAGAGCTTTGATCTAAGATTGACTCAGCTTGTTTTATGTAACCACTCGAGTAGTCATGAAAAAAATTCTCAATCACAGTGACTTGTTCTGGATGTATTGCCGTCTTACCAAAAAAACCAAAATTCAGATCCATGCGAAGCTCCTTTTCAAGTGTCACTCTATCTTCTAAAAAATCAAAGACAGGCGCAGAAAGTTCATATCCATGAGGTCTAAACGTAATAATCAATTGCTCTATGATGATTCGCAAAGGCGTGTCATAGATAGTCTGTCCAGGCATTCGTTTAATCCCAAGAATATTGAATAAGTCGTTCCCACCTATTCTTAGGCATATAATACGGTCTTTGATTGAGTTGAGTTGCTCTCGAATTAGTACCAAATTTTTCGGACACATCACTTCAGAAGATTCAAGTGTCGGCATGACTTTAAATGGATGAGAAGAGGAGATTAAGACATCATGATATTCATTTAAGGTTGTTAAATCATACTTGGGTAATACAAAGCCATCAATCTTTTCAATTCCATCGAAACCTAATATTTCTTTTAGTACCACAGCATTTCTTGGCCGAATAAAACGCTTAAACTTAGAGTTATCTTCTAACACTAATAGTGCATTTTTTAGGTTATCTAAACTCAGCTTTAGTTGATCATCCGATACTGCATCTTCAGTACAAAACACCATACTCTTAGAGCCTAAACCGTTTGACATTATCTGACTTAACTTGTCATGAGTACAAGGTGTATATAAAGTAGCTCCGAGTGAAAAGTACATATGTTCTTGCATCATGCAGCACCTTTATTCATGGTTTTAATGATTGCGCAGGCTTCAAATAAAAGTTTTTTCTGTTCAACAACTGTAACATTTTTTTCTTTGGCTAATAGAATCAAGTGTTGTACCTTAGGGCTATCTAGAGAGCGTAATATTAATAGTGAAGGGACTCGTCGGAGCATTACTCGAGTTGACTCCGCAATCCCTGGTTTCATATAGTTAATATCTGATATAGCATGAATTCGCTTCATATTGTCTATAAAGGCCTTCATTTTCTCTTGACGCACAGTATTGTTTTCTAATACATCAGCGCTATGCTCTGATTCTTTATTAAATTCAAAGACAATCTGGTCAATAAACCATTGAGAGTGATCATCATCAGCTAGATGATGATTAACTACACAGCCATGAAATCTACCAGTGTTTTTAGATTGCCAAACGCTTCGCGATATCAACCCTGAGACGGTGGAATTGAGCATGGATGAAGGAATGGGGTAATCTTCATCAGTAGCACAAAAGTCAGCACAACCACCACTGTCTGAAATAACATACAAATCGTCTGGAATCATGGTATTGTTGTCTAAATTATATCGCTCAATGGATGACTTTAACTCTCGAGTTATCACCCCTTTCGCCGTCCAACCGTCAATAAAGGTGATCGAATGTGATGCAATATTTTTCTCTTTAATCAAGTAATCTAAGGCGTTGGTATCAATACCTCGATCTCGAATAATACTGATACTGTAATGACGAACCTCACGGTTAAAGTGCAATTCCAATGCCTTTTTAAGCAATACTCCAATTGGCGTGCCAGCTCTAGCCAAAGATACAAGAACTATCTCTCCTGGCCTATTTCTATCAATAATTTTAGCCAGCGTTAAGATATGTTGGGCTAGCTTTCTCTTGTACTTTTTCGTAAAAGTAAAGAAAAGTTCATTGTATTTATCTGTTGGCTTTACTTCTTTACTGAGCATTTCAGAGTAATGTCGCTTTCCTGATTGAATAAGCGTTTCTTTATCTTCTATGTCACAGTAAACGGGATCGATGATATCCAGCAAAAATTCACAATCTTCTCTGGTATAGCTCCCGGTAATGGGTTCATTTAAGTTATACATTTTCATTACCATGATACACTGTTGGAGATCTGACTATTGGTCGGCATCAATGCGAAGTCCGCTTTTTTCATAAACGGCAAATCTGACAAGCTATCACCTAAACTGACCAAAAGAGTATTATTGTCTAGGGAATGTGATTTAATTAAATACTCAACAGCGCGAGTCTTTCTCGTATAAGGTGGTAGTAATGCCATATTGCGACCATTAACATGGATTTTGAGTTGTAGTTCAATGCTCTCTAATAGGCTGGAAACTTGATCAAACACTAAGTCATAATCCGTACCTTCCTGACATTTGATACAGATATAACAATCTAATTCACCTTCAGATACTACATAACTAGCCGCTGAAAATTCAGCGCTTTCGATCAATTCATTAATGCATCTACTCAAATCATGTAATGATGTTGACCAACAAGATAGAGAAAATTCATCACACTGATACTTCATCCATTCTTTATCAATATTTCCGTCGGCATCAACGATCAGTGCACCATGAGATACAATTTTCCAGGAGTTGAATAACTCTGCTAGATTTACTCTATTTAAAGTTTCGAGGCTTCGCCCTGTAACAGGAATAATATTGCTGTTTGAACGGGAAAAAATATCTAGTAGCGCCTTCTGCTTTGGCGATATAAATGAACGCGGATTTCCATCAATATCCAATGCGGCAACAGCAAGTGTGGTACCCGGAGGATGTTTTTTTTTCCGTGGCAATCAAACAGTCATCAATATCTGTAAACAGTATCGTTTTCATCAATGTGTAACCAGTAAATTTTTCAGTGGATATAACTTGGCAAACTGATGGATTTCTCTCTGCGATTCATCTTCTATTAAATGCACAGCCGCTCGATCTTGATCATCAAAATTGTAAATGTAATGTTCAACACTACGTTCATCTATCCGAAAAGCGCGCTTAGTTTCAATCGCATCCCCTAGCATTATTGGAGAACGGGATGTCGACTGAAACACAACATCTCCACCTTGTTGTTCTGCCCGCTCTGCAATGAGAAATGGCAGATACAAATGTTCTCCATCACCAACCACAGTAATAGGTTTAGAAATATCAATCCTAGGTATGTCACCTTGAAAAGGCATCTCAATTGCGAAGCGTCCTAAATCCTTTCTCGAATTGGCTTTCGAGAGCGCCTTATCGACGTTGTCTGGTAATTTAAGTGCAAGGTTTGAGTCAGCATCAAATTCAAAACTCCCCTCCAAAAGTGATGTGAATTTTACAGAGGTAAACCAATCCTCGAATTGCTGTTTACTCGTTTCATCAAGCCAATTAACGAGTGAGACAATCACGACTTGTTTAAGATTGGGAAGCTTATCAAGTAATTTGTCTCCCAAAAGTTTGAGAGTTCGACCTGTAGAAATTTCATCATCAACGAGTATCAACCTCTGACAAGAAATAATCTGAGGAAGCAACTCCGCCTTCGGCTGATAAAAGATATGATCTACTGCGTGACTATGTGCTTCATCTAACGTAAACCATATCGGCTCCGGTGTATCCGTTCTTGTCGTGTGTTGGTAAAACACAGAAGCTGACTGCTTTTTAGACAAACTATCAGCAACACCTGCACCTAGCCCTGTCGCCGTTTCAGCCATACCAACCACAAATGTTGGGCAATCTTCATCGAGTGGTTCAATCAGCATGTCGTAGCTGGCTCTCATGTCTTTCGGCTTAACGGGTGAATGCTTTCCTAGGACTTTGGAAACAAACAGGAAGCCTCTTTTGGGATTTTCTCTAGATGCAAAGGATAAAAGTTCATCGAGTGGAACCGTTTGCTGTTTCACTGATACATTTAACGTCCCATTTCTTATTTTAAATTTCATCGCGATTCACTACATTTCAATTCTGACAGGTTTATGATGATGCAAGGTAAAAGTCATTACCGTCGAATTTCCATTGTTAAAGACATTCAGTTTCTGATAATGGTCATTCTATGAAATGCAGAGTCAGCGCACTTTTCACACTAAATTTTTACGTCAGCATGCTCTCTACTCACTGACGCTAAGAAGCCCTATCCAACGTCTAGGTTACTTGCCATCTTGATACTATTAATAGATTTATATTTAAAAGTCTCAAACTTATAAGAAGTGATAGTTTTTGACCCTGCTGAGCAATTTTAGCGATGTCAATAGCTGAACGGTATTCGAGTAATGCAATATAGTTATTTTAACTATCAATTCAGTCAAAATGACCAAATAACATAGTAAATACACTTACTCTTTACCTATAAGATTGAGATTAAAAGTCAAACAGATGAAAACAAGAAATAAAAATTCAACTCAATATTGGAAGGCTTATAACATTTTTTTTGTTTACAGAGGAGTAACGCCATAAAAACATCTATCCGTCGCAAAAAAAGCGACTGGCATGTTCTTAGGCAATGGCGGTAAGAAATAAAAGAGTGACTGACGATCATCAGCCACTCTATGACTAGAGCGCGAGCAAATGTATAAACCAAAGAATACTTGTGCTCTGTTATCGTCACACCAACCCGCTTTTTTAGTTTTTGTCTTTGGCTCGGAGCGCCGCACTCACATTATTTGAGCATGTTCATCACAAAGCGTCTAAACAGATTCGTGAACTGTCTTCTTTAAAAACAACATCTAAAACATAGTGTTGACTGTTTTCGATGCACCAGTGTTGACGGATATAATGACCAAGTAGCTTGTGGTTGGGTGGGTGGGTGGGTGAATGAAAGCTGACAT